>CAYSOY010000059.1:0-1578 GCA_964432865.1 uncultured Methanosarcinales archaeon | reverse complement strand
TGAGACTTATGGTAGCTATGACACATTACAGGAAACCTCTTGACTATAACGAAGACAAAATCAGGGAAGCGGAGAAGAACCACAAAGAACTGAAAAATACACTGAATAAGCTAGACGCGGAGATAAACGCTTCTCAACTATCCCCCGGCAAGATGACAGAGGAAGATCTGGAATATCTGGAGAAAGCCATAGATAATAAATCAAAGTTTATCTCTGCAATGGAGGATGACTTCAACACACCGGAAGCGCTAAAATACCTGTTCAATCTAGAAAGATCTGCCAACACCTATATAGACCAGGCAAAAAATCCGAAAAGAACCATCCTGGAAAGGATGCAGAAAGAACTACTCGAACTCTCAGAGATCCTGGGAATCCACAGAAAAGTAGAAGAAAGCGATAAAGAGCCAGAACCCTATATTGATCTGCTTCTTAAAGTAAGAGAAGTTGCAAGAGACGAAGGAAACTTTGATATAGCGGACAGAATAAGAGAAAAACTTGAAAAAGAAGGTATAGAGGTGAAAGACACCCCAAACGGTCCAAGATGGCACAAAAGCGATTAAAAGCTGTAAACTCCTATCAATAAAAGCTTTAAGATAAGAATACCGGACTATTCTGTAAAAAATTTTTAAACCAGCAGCTGTAAACTGATAACAATAAGGAGTCAAAGAATGATAGACATCAACTCAGGAATCCATAAAAAAGTTCTTACCATATTAGCCCTGTTATCCATACTTACATCTACCGGCATAGCAGCTGGAGCCACTAGAATAGTAGAGATGAAAAACCCTAAAATAGTTATAGGAGACAAAAACATTGAAGCAAGTGCAGAAATCCATAATATTGGTGGAAAACGTCTAAGAAAATCTAACTATACAGTAGACTTCAGAGTTATCGATAAAAACCATCCTATAAAGAGTTTTATAGCACGAGAAAGCGCAATACTGGAAAGAGGGGAGTCAATCAAGGTCAGCAGAGAGTTCACACCTGAAGAACTCGGAGTTAAGACAAAAAAAGAAGCTGCAAGAGTACTAGGTAAAGGAGTAGAAGCAAGCTGCAGGGAATGCAGCATATATGAAATTCTCCGTACAAATATCTTCAAAGAGGAGAACGGAAAGCTTGTGAGAATTTCAGACAATATAAGAGTAGTAAGCCAGAGCCAGAAAAAACAGGTTCTACCGCGTTCCCTCGAAGTACTGGACACTTCTCCAGACAAAAGTTCAAAGCAGTTAAGGATAGTGAACGGAGATGCAGAAAAAGGGCGGACACTTATGTACATACTTATACCTAAGAGATCCTCCCCTCCTAAAATAGGACAAATAAGTATACAGCAAGGAGCATATACTCTAAAAGATATAAACGCTGACTTTGAAATAGAAAGAGCTCTAATATGTCCAAAAGTAAGCTCCGGAGAAGCCGAGAACTGTATAGAGAACATATTAAAAGCAGAAGAACAAAATAAGACGGACTCAGGAGAGATAGAAGGAAAAGATAAAACAGAAGACACCAAAGAAGAGAAAAACCAGACAGAAGAGAAGAAGACACAGGAAAAATCAGAAAAGAACAAAGAAAACAATAAGA
>CAYSOY010000058.1:0-1875 GCA_964432865.1 uncultured Methanosarcinales archaeon | reverse complement strand
GGTACCACCAGGATGCGCTTGGAACGCTATCTACACCACTGACAAACGAAGGCGTGCGAGTGACGTCATCGACACATCACTCACGAGCACGCCGATGGATATCTGAGACATCTCGCTGGTCAAGACACGTCCAATGCGCACAAGAATTCGTGCCGCAAGGTTCCACCGTACGGCTGGAAGTCGAGTTCGAAGTGGTTCGCGACCGCCAAGAGCGATGAACTGTTCACTCTCCCTTTCACTTTGAGTTGATGCTGACTACGCGCTTTCTACTCAGCATGGCTGTTGAAACCTATCACCGCCTGAGGGTTTCAACCCGGGAAGTAGTTGAAAACGGGTGTGGTCTGGTGTCTCTACTTCTCTCCTGCAGTAACCCGTTCGGCAACCATGCCCACGCTTCCGTATCGAGTACGCGACTGGTCTCATTCGTTTGTTACCCTGTCAACTGCCGTGAGGGGAATCTTCAAAGAGACCAAAGCCTACGCGGAAATCTCATAGCGAACGAACTCACTGGTCCCACAGTCAGGGCACTCATCAGCCTCCGGAGGTACGGTCGTCCCGCAGTTCCGACACTCTACGACCACTGTTGATCCGCCAGCAGAGAGGAGTCGGCGGAAGAGTGTGCGAACACCCATTGTCCATTAAGCTACAGGTGGCGGCGAGTTAATGACCGGGGATAGTTTTCACCCACAGCAAATCTGGATATCCGGGCCAACAACCGCCAAAGGCTAATTTCCGGGGAGTCTACACCTCGCGTGGAGGTCCGAGCCACACGCTCTTTCCCACTTTGACCTGTGCTGTATCACTCGGAATGTGTGCAATTCGATTCGAACGAAATCAGGAATTGGACGCAGCCTTACGATTGCTCGTATTGCTAGACCACGTCGATTCGGACGAATCACATACCTAGATAATCCGATGTCTTCAGGAGGCCGATGATGAATCCCCCGGATAGTATCATCGTATTAACTGAACCGGCGGCAGAGTTTCTCAACCAGAAACAGTTGGTAGACTATTCCTCGGGGCGAGAAGACTGTTTGTCGTGGCTACTCGCGTTCGGGAAGGATCCATGGTGCTAGTAACCGAACCCTCCCTCTGCTACCGCGACCAACACTGAACTTCCGAATAGTGACTCTGGTAGGTATCCACGGTTAGCCTCGAATGTGCCACTCACCGCGACCCGATCCACCGCCATAATGGCTGTCTGACCCGAACACTCCGTCATCGGTCCAGATCCACCGCGTCTGGTGGTCGTATTCCAGCGTGTGGGCCTTCAGCCCACAGCAGCCGGTGAGTGCACCGCGCGCCGCGTTCTCCGCCGGCGAGAAGGAGATGTCAAGACGCTCCTTAATCGGATCCGAGTGGTTCGTTACCTTGACGCCGTTTCGCTCGTGGGGGTTCGGGAACCAATCCAGCAGACCCTCGTCATTCGGGAAGTCGGCGACCCGTCGCGCCTCCTCGACGGCGTAGTCGTCGTTCGCGGCGGCGTGCATCGTCGTCCGGAGGCGAAACCGACTGGTCGTGTCGTTCGTACGGCGGCTCGCCCGTGTCCGGGCAGCGTACGTTTCACCGGAGGATAGTCTCCCCGCTATCCAGGCCGACCCGGCGCGGGCGTACTGGTCGTCAGCGGTGGATTTTGGGACGAACGTCTCACAGTCGGGGATGCGGCTGTGGAGCGCCCACCCTACCGGGTCGAGGACTGGATCGTCCCACCCGCCCTCGCGGACGAACTGGAAGGTGTCCGCCGTCTCGCCGTGGGGCGCAGCGACGGTTACCTCGACTGGCCGTCCTTTCACCGTCTCGATGCCGTAGCTGTGCTCTCCGCGCACGGAACCAAGGAGTGCAGCGAGCGCCTCCGGCGCGTCATCGCCTGCGAAG
>CAYSOY010000057.1:0-1948 GCA_964432865.1 uncultured Methanosarcinales archaeon | reverse complement strand
AATAATATCTAGATAAATATATAATGTATTATATGCTTAGTCGTAAATCGGAATATTCTTAACTTGGTTTTTCATTACAAAATTCCATCGAGGTAATATTTCATGAACGCAGAAAAACTCACCGAAAACGCTAAAAAAATTCTTAGAGAGAGATACTTGAAAAGAGATGAGGATGGAAACGTCGTAGAGACTCCTGAAGAAATGTTCCAGCGAGTTGCTTCAACAGTTGCGAAGGTCAATGAAGAATACGACGATAACAGGGATGTAGAAGAGGAAGAAAAAGAATTTTTAGAAGCATTAGCTGATTTAGATTTCATCCCGAATTCACCCACTCTAATGAATGCTGGACTAGAATTGGGACAATTAAGTGCCTGCTTTGTTTTATCTCCTGAAGATGACATGGAGAGCATATTTCAGCAGGTGAAGAATGCCGCCAAAATCTTCCAATCAGGAGGGGGTGTTGGTTATACTTTTTCGAGGTTAAGACCGAGAGGAGACACAGTAAAATCGACAGGAGGGATAGCTAGTGGACCTGTATCTTTCATGAAAGTTTACGACGAGATGTGCAACACTATCAAACAGGGCGGAAAGAGAAGAGGGGCACAGATGGGTGTTCTGTCCGTTCAACATCCCGATATCGAGGAATTCATAGAGGCAAAAGATGAAGAAGGAGAACTTGAGAATTTCAACATATCTGTCGCTCTTACTGAAGAGTTTATGGAGGCTGTTCATGCTGGAGAGAAATACGATCTTATAAATCCAAGGAATGATGAAGTTGAAGGGCAACTCGATGCTGAAGAGATATTAAAACAGGCCTGGAAGAACGGAGAACCCGGTATTCTATTCCTTGACAGAATTAACGAGGACAACCCTTTCGATATAGATGAGTATCCTGATCATTTTATAGACGCGACAAATCCATGCGTGACTGGCGATACTTTGATAAGTACTAGGGAAGGAGTCTACAGGGCTGAGGAACTCTGTGAAAATGACGAAGATTTAGACATAGTCGTGGATGGTCGTTTGGATGATGATAAGATAAAGGAAGCATCTGAAGTTTTCAAAACCGGGGAAAAGGACGTATATAATCTGAAAACAAAGGAGGGTTATGAGATAAGGTTGACAGATGATCATAGAATTATGAGCACGGAAGGTTGGAAAAAAATAAGGGATATAGAAACTGGCGACGAAGTACATATCATAGATAGAGAGATCGAATTCGGTGAAGGAGGTTCCTTAGAAAAGGGCTTAGTCCTTGGATGGACAGTCGGCGACGGACAAATCAAGAATTCTGAAAACAGAGTCGCTTTACATTTCTATGATAAAGACACCACCATATCGGATGAATACGCCGAATACGTAAACAATATAATACGGGAGCCAGAGGGTAACGGCGATTACGAAGTCGGTGTCCAAGAGATCGAGCGAGATGAGAACTCTGTCGAGGAACAAAGAGTCAGATCGGCTAGATTATATGAGATAACTGAGGAATACGGCCTGGATGAAAATAGATTACAGGTCCCTAATGATCTTTTCAAAGACGGTAAAAAAACCGTTAAAGGATTTTTGAAAGGGCTTTTCACAGCCGATGGTAGCGTTCAAGGCAACGTGAAAAAAGGCATCTCGGTTCGGTTATCTAGTTCTGAATTAGAACTGTTGAAGGAAGTTCAACAATTGCTTTTGGGTTTCGGTATAAAGAGCAAGATATACGAAGAAAGAAGGAAGAAAGGCGAAAGAGAACTGCCCGACAGTGATGGCGGAACAAAAAAGTATCAAGTAAAAGCTCAACACGACCTCGTGATAAGCAAGGACCATCTAGAAAAGTTTAGAGACAAGCTAGGATTTACCAGGGACGATAAAAATCAAAAACTAGAGGAACTACTCGATGATTATGATAAGGGTCCTTATTCCGAGAAATTCCAGGTAACAGTAGATTCTATCGAGCATG
>CAYSOY010000056.1:0-1987 GCA_964432865.1 uncultured Methanosarcinales archaeon | reverse complement strand
AGTTCAACTGTCTAAACTCACTGGCCAACTCCGACAAAGATTTAATAATGAGTTCTTATTATTCTCATATATGGCTGGTGAGAAAACTCAAGATTCAAAACCCGACACTATATCAATAGAGGAGAGAAATTCTGAACAAGTTATAAATATAGCTTTAAACACCATAGACAGAGAGAAGCAGGCCCTCGTGTTCATAAATACGAGGAGAGGTGCGGAGTCGCAGGCAGAGAAGATAAGTGGCAAGTTGGATAAGAATCTTGAAGGCATAAAACTCGCAGACAAAGCGCTGAAAGCCCTCTCCTCGCCTACCAAACAGTGCAGGAGGCTCGCCAAGTGCTTAAGGAAAGGCATCGCGTTCCACCACGCCGGGCTTCACAGCAAGCAGAAAAACCTGGTGGAAGAAGGATTTAGAGAAGGAGAGATCAGAGTAATCTGTGCCACGCCGACCTTGGCTCAAGGCCTCGACCTCCCCGCGTTCAGAACAGTTATCAGGGATTTGAAAAGGTTCAGCGAGGGTAGTTGGGGGATGACGGACATACCAGTGCTGGAGTACGAGCAGATGGCGGGAAGAGCAGGAAGACCAGGGATGGAGGACTACGGAGAAGCAATCTGCATGGTCAAGAAAGAGAAGGAGAAAGAGAAGGTGTTGGAGAAGTACATAGAAGGCGAGCCCGAAGAGATCTTTTCAAAACTGGCAGTAGAGCCTGTTCTGAGAACCTATGTTCTCTCACTCATAGCTACGGGGTTTGCCGACAGCAGAGATTCCCTACAGTCTTTTTTCAGAAAGAGTTTCTACGCGGAGCAGTACGGAGATATGGAGAAACTGGAGAGCATAATAAACAAGATGGTCACCTTGCTTGAGAAATGGAACTTCATAGAAATAGCGGGGTCATCAGGCGAGTTCGTGAGCGGAGACAAGTTTGCAGAGAAAAAAATAAAAGCGACTCCTCTCGGGGAGAGAGTGGCTGAGTTGTACCTGGACCCGTACACGGCCAACCACCTCGCGACGTGCTTGAAAAGAGCCGATCAGAAGAAAACAGTCAATGACTTCGGCATCTTACAGATGGTCTCGTCGTGCCTCGAGATGAAGCCTCTGCTGAAAGTCAAGAAGTCGGAGTTCGAAGAGGTTCAGAACAGAGCCCTGCCGTTCATGGACGACCTCTACTCTCTAGAGCCGAAGGAGTTCAGTAGCGAGTACGAGGAGTTCATGGACTCTGTGAAAACCGCTCTTTTCCTCTACGACTGGGTAAAGGAGAGGAATCAGAAGGACCTGATGGAGAAGTACGGTGTCAGGCCGGGCGGGGTGCAGGCGAAGTGCACAACTGCGGACTGGCTGCTCTACTCCGCGGGGGAACTCTGCAGGATCATGGATTTGAAAGAGTTCAAAGCACCTCTCTCTAAGATGAGGGTCAGGGTGAAGTACGGCGCGAAGGAGGAACTCATACCCTTGCTGAAGTTGAAGAGAGTGGGCAGGGTGAGGGCGAGAAAACTCTACAAGAACGGGATAAAGGACGTGAAGAAAGTTAAAGAGACCAGTCTGGGGAGGCTTAAGACGTTGATAGGCGAGAAGAACGCTCTCCACGTGAAAAAGCAGGTGGGGGAGGAGATAGACCCTGAGAAGATCAGAGTAGAAGAGAACAAGAGGAAAGGACAGAAAAGTTTAAAAGACTACAAGGGATGAGTACGAACATAGAGGTAGAAGGCGTGAGAGAAGAAACAAAGAAAGTATAGGAGAAGGTTCTTTGATGGAAGATTCTGAAAAAAGAGGGAGAGTTGTTGTCGGGACGGCAGTTGTAGTTCTTCTATTGGCATTGGCTCTCGTGCAGACTGCAGGCGCGGAAGCAGAAAGAGCAGAAGAGGATAGCGTGTTGAAGTATAGAAACGCCGAACTCAGAATCGAAGAGAGCGGCGGGGTTGTTCTTGAAGAAGTGGATTCGGCGCGTTCGGTCTCGTAACTCGAAGCAGAAGTCTTCTGGTTTCCAAGAGA
>CAYSOY010000055.1:368-2073 GCA_964432865.1 uncultured Methanosarcinales archaeon | reverse complement strand
ACGACGAGAGCGCAATAGATCACTATGAAACCCGTATAGATCAAGGAGAATGGAAAGATACGGGCACTGATGAAAATTATACTTTCGAGGGATTGGAACAAGGAAAACATACCGTCGATACCAAAGCCGTAGATGAAGCGGGAAATTCTTTCCTTGATACCGTAAACTTTACTCTAGACACCGATCCTCCTGATCTAGATATCACTTCTCCTGTCTATGGCGACGTCTTCGATACTGATACAGTTACGGTGGAATGGAGTTCTTCTTCTGATGACGTAGATCATTACGAAGTATATCTAGATGGTGAACTCGAATATTCGGATACGGATCAAAAGTTCACTTTTGTTAGTCTAGAGGATGGCAAACATCGTGCGGACGTTAGAGCTATCGATAACGTTGGCAACATCAATAACGAATCGGTAAATTTTACTGTAGATACCGAAATCCCTAATCTAAATATAACCAAGATCGAAGAGGGTCAAATATTAAACGAACGAGAAGTCACCGTTTCTTGGAACGGTTCAGATTCGACCAGCGGAATAAGTTATTATGAAGTTAGATTAGACGATAAGTTATGGGAATACTCGGGTTTAGATACTCAAAAGACTTATTCGGAACTCTCCAGCGGTTTTCATTCCTTTGAAGTTAAAGCGATAGACGGGGCGGAGAATAACGTAACTACGTCGGTAACTTTCGCCGTAGACATCTCATCACCCACCGTGGAGATAAACAATATCGATGAAGGCGAGATATTGAACAGCAACAACGTCTCCGTTAAATGGAGCGGTTTTGACGAAGTGAGCGGTATAAATGATTACAGGGTTCGTATCAACGGAGTAGATACAACTCCTCCTGAACTGGATATAACTCGGCCCGAAAATCATTCCCTGATAGGAGAAGATCAGATCGAATTAGAGTGGTCCGGCGAGGATTCGTTATCGGATATTGACCGCTATGAAATTCAGCTAGAAGGTGAAGACTGGAAAGATGTCGGAAACGTCAAAAAATACAAAGTTAGCGATCTAGCTGACGGTGAATGGAGAGTGCAGGTAAAAGCCGTAGATAAGGCCGGAAATTCTAAAATGGATGATATCACTTTCACGATAGACGATACTAATCCTACACTAGAGATCCTGAATCCGGATGACGGCGCATCTTTGAAAACGAATTCTTTGAACGTAACCTGGGAAGGTCAAGACCGGGATTCCGGTATCGTTTACTATGAGATCCGTATCAACGGTGGAGAATGGATAAATGTAGGAAGAAAAGAGTATCACGAGTTTGTAGATCTGCCTTACGGCAAACATAAGATCGAGATCAGGACTATAGACCTCGCGGGAAATATCGAATCTTCAGATATCACGGTCGAACTTGAAAAAAACGGTAATCGAATACCAGGATTCACCACACCAATGATAGTCATCGGCGGCTTGACTCTATTGACGCTCTATTTGGGAAAGCCGTGGCTCTTCGGCTCTAAAAATAAAAAACAAAATTGAATCTTCAATCATTCAACTCATTGTACGGGCCACTGCCACTTTGCTATCTCTATGATCAGCATCATGGCTATTATCAGGACTATGACCATCCTCGGATCTAACTTGGGGCTTCTGTCCTCCTCTTCGTCGAAGTACCGCATGAGGCCCGCGGCGGATTGAAAACCTGCGCCACCTTCTTGCTGTGCCATATTTGAATCTAAATGAGC
>CAYSOY010000055.1:0-315 GCA_964432865.1 uncultured Methanosarcinales archaeon | reverse complement strand
GTATTGAAGTCCCTTACATAAGTTTTTTATCTTCGGGAACTATTCAAATTATAACAGGTGGGAAATATGAGAGTTAGATGGTTAGGAAACGCGGCTTTAGAAGTATTTGGCGACAAACATATTCTTATCGATCCAAATCTGACCGTTGAGCACGAGAAGAATCCAGATATAATCCTTTTGACGCACGAACACGACGATCATTTCTCTCTGGAGGACTATGAAAGAGTGAAAGAAAACGCCGAGCTTTACGGACCGAAAACGACTTTAGAGAAATTCGACTTGGACGGTGAATTTGTACAAGCCGGAGACGAGATC
>CAYSOY010000054.1:1255-2108 GCA_964432865.1 uncultured Methanosarcinales archaeon | reverse complement strand
GGAAGAGAAAATAACTCACGCCAAGAAAGAACGGATAGAGAAAGAATACTACACAGACTTTGAAATAGCCAAGGAAGAAACACAAGACCTTATCCGAAAAGCCGAAGACTACAGCGCAGACCTAAAGAAAACGATAAAAGATATGGACGAAGAAGATATAACCAGCTTGAGAAAAGACCTCAAAGAAAGTCTTGAAGATAAGCAAAGACAAGAAGAATAAAAACCCAGCACGGAGCGCTGGCTGCTGTTATCCTATTAACCCTCGAAAACCCTCCAGAAATTCTTTAGAAATGCTTAAGAAAAAGAAGAACCTCTCAGAAGATCATGTTATCACAACCAAAACAAATAAATATATGGTATAAAAACATAATATTATGGTCTAAAATGGTTAATGAACGCTTTAACATACTGAAACTACTGATAGAAAACCCAGAAAAAAACTACAGCATAAACAAGATAGCCAAAGAAAGAAACGTAAACTACAAGACAGCATACCAAGCCACACACCAACTACAAGAAAAAAACTAGTAAATATAGAGAAGCTCGGAAACACCAGCAACTGCAAATTCACAAGAAACTTCCACCCTCTCGTATATGAAGTGGAAAACGCCAGGAAACAAGAAATTCTCCAACAGAAAAAAATAAAGAGAATGTACTCCCGACTCAAAACCATAAAACAACCGTTCATAACACTCATCTTCGGATCACACGCGAAAAAAACAGCGAAGAGAGAATCGGACATAGACCTCTTAATCATAACCGAAAACAAAGAAGATATAGAAACAGAGATATCACTCCTACCACTAGAGATACACGCAACCTACGTAACCGGAAAAGAATTCACAACAATGGC
>CAYSOY010000054.1:0-1245 GCA_964432865.1 uncultured Methanosarcinales archaeon | reverse complement strand
ATAAAGAAAAACATCATACTGACAGGGATAGACGAATATTACAGACTACTCCAAAATACGAGAAGATAGGATAAAGGAAGCCGAGAAAAACGTAGCGAACTACCTACAAGACAACATAATAAGAAAGACAGAGGAGATTAACAAAGAAGCCATAAAAGCGCTTCCAATACGAAATGGGAGAAGAGATAAAACGCTCAAAAGCCAAGACTTCCCTCGAAAGGGCAAAGAAATTCGTCTTCGAGATGGAAAAATCCCTAGACGAATAACCCCCACTCAAAATAAAAGAACAAGTCAATCACCAAGATGAAGAGAGAACAGAACAGTTCAGAAAAGAATTACAGGAAGTCTTAAAGACAAACAAAGATAAAAAAACTTAGCAACAGAGTTGCAAAAAATTCTTTTCAATATTAACCGATATCAGAGATTCGGAAAAATTCCGCATCTATTGCAGAAAAGCATATTAAGAACAGTTTATTACCAAAAACTATAAAAAATGGTATATATTAATAATAAATGGTATAAAATTATGAAAAATGGTATTATAGAGAAGAAAGTAGACGAACAAGGAAGAATAGTCCTACCAGCAGAGTGGAGAAAAAAATCACTAAAAGAAAAAAAAGTCCTAATGATGATACAAAACAACCAAATATTTCTAATCCCAAAAGAGGA
Organism: uncultured Methanosarcinales archaeon; assembly: GCA_964432865.1. Lineage (GTDB taxonomy): Archaea > Nanobdellota > Nanobdellia > Woesearchaeales > UBA525 > CAYSOY01. Next base: position 576 of record CAYSOY010000054.1, on the reverse strand, counting down.
AAAAAGCCTCAAATCATTCTACAAGAAAGCAAAGAAATCTGAAATAGATCCATTCAAAGATTACGAAAAAGCACTAAAAGAGGCAAGCATGAAATGAAATTCTTAGATGCCAACATACTAGTATACGCATACTTCCAAACAAAGAGAAACCTTGAAGAACACGAAGAAAACCTCAAAGAAAACAGCAGAAAAATAATAGAAAAAATAGAAAAAGGAGAAGAAGTAACTACCAGCACCACCCACTTATCCGAAGCCGCAAACGTATTAGCAAGCACATTCACACAAGAAGACCTCGCAGACCTGCTACTAGCATTCACAAACAAGCCAAACGTCACAGTACTTGACACCACAAGATCCGACTTTATAGCCTCCTGCATGATAGCGAAGCAGAAAGGAGTAAAAGTGAACGACTGCCTCGCACTCCACTTGATGAAAAAAGAAAAAATAAAAGAAATCTACACCTTCGATAAACACTTCGAAGAATTCGAAGACATAGAGAAAATACCTGAATAGACTCTAATCCTTAATCCTATCTATAATGCTCGTCGTGCTCTTACCATCCACCAAATCCACAAT
>CAYSOY010000053.1:0-2327 GCA_964432865.1 uncultured Methanosarcinales archaeon | reverse complement strand
CTCCTCGATAGGAAGAGAGAACTTGCAGATATAAAAGAGGATGTGAAAGCATGAAAGAAATAGGCGATCTAACGGAAGAAGAAAAAGACGAACTCGATGTGTACTTTCCGAAAATAAATGAATATTATAGGGCAGTTTGCCTTTATAATGGTGATAAGGCCGGGAAATGCCCAAATAATCAAAATAGTCTTTGCTCGGCTAAATATAAAGAAAGACCACGAGAATTGTATCATCAATGGGATGGTAAAAATGCAATTAAATGTTTATGCGGATAATAAAGATGAGGATGTGAAAGCATGAAAGATCGTAGAAAGGAACTTTACGAAGAGGCAATAGACCAATGGGGTGAAGAAGCACAGATTGATATGCTCATAGAAGAGATGGCCGAACTTACCCAGGCACTCATAAAGAGAAAGCGAAAGATCAACGGCTCGACCGATGAGGATATAAAATCAGAGTATATAGATGTTGATGTGATGATGGACCAGGCAAAGATCATCCTTTTCGATAGTGAGATGGAACACAGGGAGATGAAAAGAGGTTCACTAATGCACTTAAAAGAGATGTTAGAAGGTTCGGATGATGACGAGGTGGAAGAGCATGAAAGCGAATGATGGTACTGGTGACATACCAGATCGTGATGAATGGGAAACACCTTATAATTTATTCAGGAAAATAGATAGTCAGTATAACTTCAAATTTGATTGCTGCGCATCAAAAGATAATTCTAAAGCTGATTTTTATTCTAATGATTTTGAAGGTGTTGAAAATGTTTATAATATAGCATGGATGAACCCACCTTTTTCTAAAGCAAGAAAAATGTTTAACCATTTCTTTAAAGTCGTTAAGCAAGGTGTTGCTATCTATAGATGTGATAATCTTGAAACAAAATTATGGCAGGAAGTGATAATACCTAAATGCTCATGGATATTTATATTGAAAGGTAGGGTAAATTATGAAGGTTTAGGTGGGAATGGTGCAAGGTTTCCTTCCGCATTAATAGGTTATAATGTAGAACCACCTAAAAATTTGGATGGTCATCTTCTTAAAAAAGTGGATGTGAAAGCATGATTGATAGATGTGTAAGAAAATCGGATGGCAAGATAGTTTACTGCGAGATATATGACCACGCTCCGGAGGAGTGTACTGATGAATGCCCACTTCAAATAATATGCGAGGTCCCGACTGATTTAGATCTTGAAGAGGAAGCTAAGAAGATGGCGGAGATGGTGTCGGATAACATAGATAATCAGACATCGAAAACTCTGGAGGAAAAATAATGTTATTCAAACCTGAGCATATAGAAATGATAAAGAAAGGGAATAAAACGGCAACGAGAAGGCGATGGGAAAGATGGCAGGTCAAGGAAGGCGGTATTTACCCAATCCAGACAAAACTTTTCCAGAAAAAATCAGAGGCTCATGGGAAGATAAAGGTAAAAGAAAGATACAAAGAGGAACTCGGATCTATGACTGAGGAAGATGCAAGTAAAGAAGGGTATGATTCATTGGAATACTTCCGTGAAATTTGGGAAGAGATAAATGACACAGATTGGGATCCTCACGAGGAAGTGTTTGTTGTGGAGTTTAAATATCTTAATAATGGCGAACAAAAAACTTTAGGCGAGGTGGAAGAGCGATGAGTATGAGTAGAGAAGAACAGGCCGAGAAGGCGAGGAAAATAGAGGATGCGATAGAAGAGATCGACGGAGTCCGCAAGGTATCAGTCATGGACTTCGGTGAACGCTGGATGGACGCTTATATATCGTATGAGGAGGAAGAGGTGGAAGAAGATGAATAATGAAGAACTGAAGGAAGAAATAGATTTCGGAAAGATAGATCGTCAGAATGACTGGAAAGATGTTGAATACATCGGAGGAATGAGTATAGGATCAGACAAGGCAAAGGGCGATATATATATGGCTTTCAAAGAAAAGGATAATGATGGAGAGGAAGAAGATGCTGAAGCTTTCCTTCTTCGGATGCAAGATGAGGACTTTGAAAAGTTCAAGAATATGACTGCTTCATTTAGACAAAATATGGAGAGATAAATAATGTGTGAAAAAGAAGCAAAAGAAATATTCGAAGAAAATAGAGAATATAAGTTTGCTGGACCTTCTGTTGTTTATTGGGATGAGGAAAGTGAACAATGGAAAATAGCACAGGATATAACAGAAGAAGAAGAAAAAGCACTTGAGAAAATCGGTCAGCACACAAGTTGGTTCAGCAATATAATAATAAGAACATTCAAGCAGGCTTTGAAACACGGCTATAAACATGGCTTTGAAGATGGCTATCAAAAGGCAAAGGAGGAAGAGGTGGAAGAGC
>CAYSOY010000052.1:0-2348 GCA_964432865.1 uncultured Methanosarcinales archaeon | reverse complement strand
GTGAGATCGCTGTTACTGACCTGCTGCATCACCCGGGAGTACTCCTCAGCCTTCTCCTGAAGATGCGTCGCCAGTTCCTCCGCCTCGCTTCGCGCCACCTCAGCTTCTTTTCGAGCCGATTCGGCGTCGCTGATGCGGGCTTTGAGTTGCTCCTGCATACTGTCGAAGCCCGCGTACAACTGCCCGATCTCGTCGATCCGTGGTGTCGCGAAGTCGGTTTCGAGGTTGCCTTCCTCGATCCCTTTGACCCGCTCGGTGAGATCAGTGATAGAACGGGCGGTGTTCCGGCCGACGACAGTGCCGATCAGTCCGGCGATAATCACACCGAACCCAGTCGCATACAGTCCATACTCCCGCAGCGTTCCGGCGAAGCCGTATGCCTGGTCGGTCGGGATATGTACCGCGACGACCCAGTCGCTCTCGAAGTCGGGATGGATACGCTTACCGGAGGGCGCGTATCCGACGAGATGATCCGAGCGCGCGGCCCGAATGTCGTCAGGAAGCTGTGAGCCGCTGACGACCCGCGATCCGGACGTCGTTCGCGCCGGAAGCGCCCGGGCGCTCTCGAGCACTGGACTGTCAGCCGGATACTGCTGCCCGACCAGTGGAGCGGATCCCGCGGAGGTCATGTCCGACATGACGATCCTGTTCTCGCTGTCGATCACAATCGTGAACGCGTCGGTCTCGGGGTTGTTGCCCCCACTCAGAATATCACTGCCGAGGTCTTCGACGTCGTGTACCGCGACCAGCAGGTTCCCGTTGTCGAGTTCAGTACTGAACGCCACAGCGTGGTAACTGTCCTCTGCGACGTACAGCTCCGAGACGCCGATGCTGGAGACATTGAAATCCGGCTCGCGTGCCCATCCGACCTCGTCCTCGTCGAAACGCTCCCCTCTGAACGCAACACGCGAAGAGTGTTCGATAGTGTTCGTCGACGGATCGACGACGTGCACGAGCGTGAGCGTCGAGCCTTCTGAGACGTCATGCCGGTACGTCGAGAGAAACGAGTCGATCGAATCGGAACCGTTCGTCGGCACGTAACGTGCGGTGGTTTGCATTTCGATCGCGTTCTGTTCGAGCCAGTTGTCGAGTGTCTGTGCATCCGAAGTCGCTGTCGATTCGAACTCTCGATTGACATTGTCCTCGACCTCTTCGCCCATCAAACTCGTGGCTCCGACACCGACGACGCCAAGCGACAATCCGATCACGAGGATGACGATCCCGAACTTCACAGCGTACCTGCGCCTGATGGCTTCCGGCACGAGTTCTTTAATACTCATTCCCACGAGAGAGAACAACACCCGTTGTAATAAAGTTTGGTGAGGTTTCAGTCCACTGACCAATCGTGTGAGTGTATATCGCCGATGTCACCGGGTATAAGGGTGGAGGGAGACTGTTTCAGCGTCGAGGACGTACCCGTCTTATCATTAAATCAACCTTAGACAGGGAGGTGGGAAGCCCAGATGAATCATGGTGACCGCGGTAAGTCTGTTCCGGGTCGACCGCACGACAGCGTCCTGGCGAGTGACGTGAGCCAGGGCTCGGGAGACGTGTCTCCCGGCGTGCGGGCGCACCGGTAAATCGGTACAGCGGTCACTATGATAGTCTGGTGACGGAAATCGGTATCGAAGGAATATCGACCACATAGTTCAGTTCATAGGACGGTACTTATAACCGTAGAGGAACTATCTGTCACAACCAAATGGCGGATGAGATTCTCGTCGTCGACGACGACACGACGATTCGCCAGTTACTCCGTCACCGCTTGGAAGGGGCGGGGTTCGACATCCACACGTGTGAGGACGGACAGGTGGCGGTCGACCTGCTCAACGGGGATTACGAACCCGATGCACTCGTCGTCGACGTCATGATGCCACGTCTCGACGGCACCAGGCTGGTTCGGATACTTCGTGACGGGGAATTGAACGTCCGGTCAGATTTGCCCGTGATAATGCTCACTTCGCGTGGGCGGGAGGAGCACGTCCTCGAAGGCTTCGAGACGGGTGTGGACGATTACGTTTCCAAGCCCTTCCGGAGCTCGGAACTACTGGCACGCATTCGAAAGCAACTCCAATGACCCGAGCGACTCCCGTCCGTCGGAGGGGCGAGTGATGGCGGCCAGCGTCGTCGCGTTCGGGTACCGCGTTCCACTGATCGATATCGTGGTTGCGGTCGCGCTCGTGATCAGTCTCCTGTTGGCGGTGTCGTTTTACGTCACGATCGGCTGGTCTGTGTACCGCTCAGTCGTCGATAGCCGCCGGGACCTCGTCAGGGAAGACCTCCGCGGAGAATTGCTCGACCGGTTGTTCACCGAGGAATCGGACTGGAGCGGATGGGTCGATGGACTC
>CAYSOY010000051.1:0-2755 GCA_964432865.1 uncultured Methanosarcinales archaeon | reverse complement strand
AGGGGCTATAAAACTCGTTAATAAATACCGAAAAGAAAATATAATAGAAGAAATAATCAACGCTTCTAATCAGCAAGAGGTCTTTGAAATTCTAATTAGTAGGAAAGGGTTGGGTAATTTTCTTGCCTACCAAATATTTGTTGACTTTACATATATTCCTTCTTTCCCTTTTAGCGAAAATGAATTTGTAGTTGCAGGACCCGGATGTAAAAATGGTCTAAACCTAATTTTCAGAGACTTTGATTCTCTGAATTATGAAGAAGCACTATTTTGGCTAAGAGATAACCAGTATAGCATTTTTAAGGAATTCGGATACAATCCCAACCAGTTATTTTCAGATCTTCCTAAGACAGACAGAAAGCTAAATGTTATGTCTTTAGAAAATATTATGTGTGAATTCTCCAAATATTACAGAATTCTTGAAGAGGGTGGCAAGACCAGACTATACAAGAAGTGAACTTTAAATCCAGTAGTTATGATTAAATAAAAGTTAATTTCTTTCTATATTGAAAAAAAATGTTATGTTGCTCGAAAACGTTAAATTTATACCTAATTATACCTAAATAATAATGTTTTAATTAAAAAAAAGAAATAAAAAGTTTTACGCTTCCTCTACTGGTTCAAGGTCTTTTTCCCTCTTTTCTCCACGACCGTCCTCGTATCTTATTTTCAGAGTGTCTTCTGAAAGCTCGACTTCTATTATGTCGTTTACTTCTCTTCTTGGGTATCTACGTGTTTCTCCACCTTTGAAGTCTTCGTATATTCTGTGAGGTTTGTTTATCATTGCGCCGAGGACTTCTCCGTCTTTTACTACTTTTATGCCTGAGGCGTAATGCTTCTCTGCTTTCGATCTTTTTTTTAGACGCCACTGAGTGTCGACATATGCTTCGTGGTCTGGTAGCGGGTAGTCGTTTTCTATGGATGATGGACTGCTTATTTTTGCGTATACCCCGTCTTTTTCATAGTCTGCGTTACGCATTACATCAACCACGGGTTTTATCTCCTCGAAGTCTCTGTGCAGGTTTTCTACGTCGAATAGATCTTCAAGGCCTTCATCGTTCATTCCTGTGATCTCTTTCAGGTTTTGTAGTTTAGAATCTGCTTCGAGCAGTGTATTAAAGTTGTTTGCAATCTCTTCCAGTTCTTTATAATTCTTTAACTCCTCTACAGATTCTCCTCTTTCTTTTAGATATGCTTTCTCTGCATCTACCCAGTCCATATCCCAGTCATTCCAAATTTTTGTTCCTTCTTGGTTAGGGGTCCTTACTCTGACTGCGGTCTCTCCGTCCCAGGTACCGAAGTTACTCCCTAATGATAGGTTTCTTGCTATTGTTCTTGATTTTTCTCCTTGGTACCAGGTGCTGATTCGGCCGGGTCTTCTTATTGTTTTTTCTTCTTTGTTTGCAGAGCATAGTTTTCTTTTTGGTTTTTCTTCTTTTTCTAATAAGGCTTCTTTCTTAAAACCGATGTATTCCAATGCCAGCATTCTGTGTATGTCGCTGTCTAAATTCTTTGTTATCTCTTTTAGTTCTGGGTCTTCTGTTCCTAAATCTATTGGTCCTTCTGCTCTTTCTACATACTCTTTCAGCTCTTTGAACCTCTGGTCTTTATCCATCTGTTCGACTGCTGACTCTGCGGTCTGATAGGAGTAGATCCCTCTAACATCTCGGCAGTCGATTGAATCCAATGCTTCTTTCTCTGCAACCAAATCTCCTACTCCTATTCTATCCTCTTTTACATCAGTCAGTATTTTTTCCAATTTTTCTTTCTCCATTTTTATCCCTCCTTTTGTTTGTTTATTCATAGTCTGTTACTTCTTTTTCCAGTTCTGTTATCTCTCCGTCTTTTTCAACTCTTATTTTTCTGTTTCTATACTGCATTTTTACTCCTGTATAGTCTATCTCTTCTTTCATGTTCACTGTTAAGCCGTCTTCGTCCACTTCTAACACCGATATCTCATACTCTGGCTCTCTGTATTCTTTATCGTTACCTCTATATTCTTCATTGTTGCCGACCAATCCTTTTGGCATACTTGTGATTCCTGTAGTTTCTGCAAGTTCATTGGCTATTCTTTCCTGGTCGTGGCGTTTAGGTACTTTTAGCCCTGGTGCTGACAGGTTGTTCTCTGCATACTCCTCTACTTTGTTGAGCAGTTCTCTTTTCTTATCTGCTGTGAGGTACTCTGTGCCTTCTTCTCCGTCAAGTTTTACACGGAAAGTTTTTCCTTCCAGTATTACTTCTAGGTTGTCTTCTTCTTTTCTTGCTTCCACAAAATCCATTGAGTAGCCTTCATTCACTATTCCTCGCGAGGTGGTTCTGAATAAGAATCTATCTCTTGCCTCCCCTATTTTATTTCCGTCTTTGTTGAAGACTGCCACGGTGTTTACTTCATAGCTTGTGACGCTAGAACCTGATATTGTTTTATCGTATTCAGAGTTTGTGGTGATGTAGAGGTCTTCGCACTCTTCTATCTGTGCTACACCAGGTTCTTTTTTCAATATGTTTTTCAAAACTCCGAATTTTTCTAATTCGATCTCACTTCCATATTCTCTTTTTATTTTGTTCAGAGCACGCAGTTCTTTCTCCTTCTGTTTCTTCTTGGTTTTGTTCTCTTTTTTATCTTCCTGAATTGTTTCTAACGTGTTTTCTATTTCTTCTTTATCCCCGGTTAATTTTTTCAGTGCTTCCTCGTAATGTTCTTTCGGTATCTGATATACTCTTTTTCCTTGGAACTCTATTAAGTCGCTCAGTCCTA
>CAYSOY010000050.1:0-2833 GCA_964432865.1 uncultured Methanosarcinales archaeon | reverse complement strand
GGTGAGCCCGCGGGGACTTTCAACAGTTTCAGCGCTTTACCACTGCTCAAACCGGTTTGAACCCCGGACCACTCGATAACTGAACTCTGAAAAGAGGTATCAGTCGAGCGCTCAACTGCCCGAACCGCTTTAAGAAGCGGTGAGTGATTTTTCTCCAGGCTGAGCTACGGGCTCATCCCGTATGAATTAGTTAAAACTGACAGTCCATTTATTAAATTTTTTGTTTTTCGCTAAACAGAACCAAGCACAAAAAATACGAAATAAAAAGTTTAATAAATAACCATTTTTTCTTCTTAAAAGAGCACCAATAGTTTAGTGGTAGAATGCGGGCTTGCCAAGAAACAGAGAGACTACTCTGGATCTGTAAAGAGCCCGTGGCCCGGGTTCGAGTCCCGGTTGGTGCATTTTGGAGCATTTATTAAAATATAGAAAGATATATCTTCTAAAGACTATTTGTCTTCGTCTTTGTTCGAAGAACCAGATTTAGAAAGGTCTGAGAACTCAGACTCCTCGTCCTCCCTTGAGATCAAGATCAGGTGAGAGTTGAATATCAGGTCGTTCTGAGAAACAAAAGCCAAGAGAATGAGCCCTGAGTAGAAGAATTCAGCGGCCTTGCCGATGATAGAGAGAACATTTGTGTTAAGAGTGAAGATGTTGAAATAATGGAGAAAAGAGAGTACTTCAAAAAACAAGAAAAGAAGAGAAGCGATAAAAAGAAAGTCCCAAGGTCTCCTCTCCTTCCGCTTCTTTGTCCTCTTCAAGAAGAGGAAAGCGTACAGGGATATGAAAAAAGCTAGTATTACCAAAGAGATGCTGAAGATTCCCTGCAGGTACTGTACGTACTCAACCGCCATCTATTGTTGAAACAAGAAAAGACCTTTATAAAGTTTATTGAAACCCGTTACTATTTAGAAAGAGTTAGAAAGAGGGAGGGTTACTAAGTTCTTATACCCAAAAAACAGTAGAAAAAAGTGGGCCCACCCGGATTTTCTCAATAAAGCACATAGTAAACTGTGCTTCAGTATTCGAACCGGGGATCAACGCCTCTCTTAGTTCAGAGCCAGTCTTGTTAAGGTACTGGCTGTTGTAAGGGCGCTGTCATCAGCAGCGTGCCTGCGCACGTAGCCACTAGACCATGGGCCCGTAAAACGAAAACAGACAACTCTTTTTATAAAACTTGCGGAGAAAAACTATGTGAAGAACGCTCTTACCTCATCTTTTTTCTACTCATCATCCCCATCATTCCTTTGTATGTCCAGCCAGCAGGAGCATGCCATCTTCTTCTTGGCTCTGTTGGCAGCTTTCTTCGCCAGGTCAAGGTTCTCTTCATCAACGCTTATCTCAAGAATTACCTGTCCCTCCTGGACCTGAGCAGCCAAGCCGACACTCTTTCCGAAACTACGTTTCATACCGGTACTCATTCTATCCGCTCCAGCACCGGCGGCTATAGGGTTCTCTCTCAGCACGTGGTGTGCGTATATCCTGTACTTGAAGTAAAAGTTGTTGATACCGCATTTTCGCTCCAAGACCACGTTGGCTGACTTCCTGGCAGCCTCCATCGCGTTGTGCCTTATCTGCAAGGCGTCTTTGCTTCTGAGAAGGACGGTGTATTCAAAATCCTCGTTGGGACTGCCCATCTCGTGTCTTACCACGTGGTTGTTGGGCACCGCTTTAACAAATGATTTCTTCTTATACTTGGATTTCCTCGTGTAGGGTCTTTCCAGTTTCCTGTATGATTTGCCTTTTCTCAACTTTGCCATGTGATGTTGAAAAAACAGATGGTTTATAAAACTTTTCTTAAAATTTACCTCAAAAAGCCCGTTTCAGAACTTGCAGAGAATATACCGAAGTACGAAAACGGAACATTTATAAATGATGAATTGAGATATTGGTGTAAGGACGGACTGTAACAAGAAACTACTCGGGACCACGCCTGCACGGAGAAGAAGAGGAGATAACTTTGACAGTGCTTTTTGACAAAAGAAAGAAGAGAAATCAGAATAAAATTCTGGAGATAATATTCGACTCAGATGAAGTCTCGTGGAGAGAACTTCTTTTTTCAGTAATAAAAAAAGAGGACATGAACCCGTGGGACATAGATGTTTCAGAGATAGCAGACAAGTTCTTAGAGATGTTGAAAACCCTGCAGGAGTTCAATCTCCGCCTGACCGGCAAGGTGGTCCTTGCTTCAGCAATACTTCTAAAACTGAAATCGGACCGTCTTATGGAGGAGGACATGGACGCTCTAAACCAACTTATCTCCTCAACAGAGGATGAGATCGTAATATGGGATGACTTCCCTACAGAATACCCTGAGGAAGAGAGCGAAGAGGAGGAGACTCCAGAACTTGTTCCAAAAACGCCTCAGCCCAGAAAAAGAAAAGTATCGGTGTACGATCTGGTTGATGCCCTGGAGAAAGCGCTGGAAGTAGAGAAGAGAAGAGAGTTCTTTGAAAAAGAGATGCCGGAGGAGGAGATGGAAAGAGTGGAGCCTCCCGAAGACACCGTAGACATCAGCGTGGTGATGAAGGACATATACAGCCAGATAAACAGTTACTACAAAGAGAAAAAAGAATCAGAAACCCTGACGTTCAACAGACTCCTGGAAAAAAAAGAGAAAGAGGACAAAGTTATGAAGTTTATACCACTCCTCCACCTGGACCACCAGAGAAAAGTAGATCTGAAACAAGAAGAAGTGTTCTCCGACATAAACATCCACCTGTTGGAAGAGGACAGCAACTTCTCCGAAGAAGAACTCAAAGTATAAGAGACTTCAACCTCCTTCACCTTCCCAAAAAACGCATACACCAACAACAAAATCTACATCATCTGG
>CAYSOY010000049.1:0-3323 GCA_964432865.1 uncultured Methanosarcinales archaeon | reverse complement strand
CAACACTACCACTCCACACCGTACTACCATTCTCACCACTACTGGTTATCGGAGTAGCCGAGACATTCCATAACTCGCCCTGAGAAGTTTCAGTGGAGAAAGTTTTATTAGTCAAGTTGTTGTAAAGAGCAGAAATCTCTTCGCCAGATAATACTCTATCATAAACTCTAACATTTTTTACAGAACCATTAAAAGAGTAAGTAGAGTGAACGTCAGAATCAGAACCGATCTGAGTAGGATGAGAACTCGGAATAGTATCGAAACAACTACCACTGTCACTATTAGAAGCTATAAAAGAACCATCCAAATAGATCTTATAAACACCGCCAGAAGCATTCTCCACACCTACTATGTGATGCCACTCTCCACTACCAAGATTAGAAGAAGCATTATTTATAGAAGCAGATTTAAAACCAACACCTCCAGAACAATCTGAAGAAAAAACATCCCAGGTATCAGTATAACCTCCGAAAGAAACAGTATCATCTCCAGAACTAACAAGCAAAGACCAACCTTCTTTACTTCCAACATCAGGATTCCCAATAATCTGAGGATAACTCACCGACTGAGTAGTAGCATTAACACTAAGCCAAACCCAAGCAGAAACAGTAATCTCAGACTGATCATTCAAAGCAGAAGAATAAGAAACATTCACAAAATCATCACTACCATCAAAAACAAAACCATCCAAACTACTATTATAAACAGCTCCAACAACAACACCATCTCTATCACTGCCAGAAAAATCATAAGTAGGACTGGTATTAGTCATAGGCAGGTTAAGAACAGATCTACCAACGCCGTCCCTATACCAATTATAAACTACTCTGTCAAAACTTCCAGAAACAGAAGCAGACAAGTTATCATCAGAAGTAGGATAACTCGGAGAGATATTCACAGAAGTAACAGAAGCAGCTAAAGAAGAAGGAACTGATAATAGAATAAGAAACGCTATTAAAGAAATTATAAGAGTCGAAAACCTAACATATGGACTTCGACTTCTTTCTCCAAACCTGTTTATTTTAATCTTCTCCATTTTCTATATTCATGTCATCTCTTTAAAATAATCTTTTCTGTCACTCTCACCCTTCAATATGTCAAACTCTTTTCTAAAAGAGTTTACTGTTACTATAATCTGAAATTAAGTGTTTATAAATCTTTTGTTTAACGAAGTTAAGCGAAAGTTGAGAACACAAGTAATCTAATTTTCAGTTCCTCGTCTGGTCTCACTCATCAACTTTGACCTGTTGAAGTATGATATCATTCTTGTCTCGTGCCTCAACTTCTGCATGTAGAAAGCGATTTTCTGGGAGGAAAGCATCTGTTTTAGAAAACTTCTTGCTTCTTCTTCGGGCTTTGAACTGTTGAAGAGTTCTTTGTTAGCCTTGTAGAACCTCTCTGCTTCTCCGGAGGAGATGACTATGTCAGAAGTGAGTTGGTGTAGAAACTTGGATGCTTTCAGAGACTCTTCCACCCCGGCTTTGTACTCTGCCTTGGAGAGATTCAGTTCCTCCATTCTCTTATCGAACTCTTCCCTGGACAACCCCTGTGCTTCAAGCATCGACGTGACAACTCTGTCAACTTCTTCATCGCTCACAAAGACGTCGCCGGCTCTCTGAAGGACCAGTTTCGTATCGATTAACTGCGCGACTCCTCTACCAACAAGTTCTCCACTTTCTTCGACCGCTTCTCCGCCTGCTTCAACAACACCGTCTTTAATCTTCTTCCTGTTCTTTTCTCTTCTAACGCTCTCTCGGGTTCTGTTTCCACTGGTAAGGTTGATTATCTTCGCCGAGGTTCTTATCTCGTCGTAGGTTATTCTCTTCCGACCTATTACAAAAGCAGTTCCTTCTTCAACTTCTGACCTCTCTCCTTGCACAAAAACTGTTTCGTTGTTGTTGAACATCTTCAACGAACAGAGAACGTTCTTTTCTTTAGAAGAGACGTACAGTATTATGCCTGTCGGCTCTGCTGAGTAAACTGCACGGTAAACGCCTTCAAAGGTCTCGTTGCATCCTTCTCTCATCTCCTGCCTGTACTTCCCTGCACTGCTCAGGTATTCCGAACTGAAGTCTGCCTCTGGGAATACTTCGAGGAAGACAGATACTTTTGGGTTGGACTCGAGGTCTTTCTTCACTTTCTCCTCTTGGGTCTGTTCACATCCTGTTAGAAGGGTTAGTGATAATACTATAAGGGCTATCGTGGAGAGAATCAGAAACCTGTTTTCATCTACAGCCATGTAGGAACTACTGAAGATATTCATTTATAAATTTTTTTTAATTTTTTAATATTAATATTAATTATAATTATTGTAAAAAAGCGTGAGGAGTGGAAAAGATGAGCCTGGTGGGATTTCCACGCATCTCTAAAGAGATGCTTTTGAACCCACGACCACCGACTCACTTAAGAGGCTGAAAGCCTGCCCTTGCAAGCCAGCACTCACTGCTTCGAGCACTGCCGTATAAGACCGGCGCTCAAAACCAGACTGAGCTACAGGCTCATCTGTCAACAAAGAGAGAACACGTTATTTAAAAACATTTTGGCTTCAAACAAAGAAAAAATGAATAAGAAGATAAGAAAAGAATGTTTTTTAACAAAAGATATAAAAAGAAAGAAGGATTCCTCTAAGGTAAGAGTTGAAATATTATGGGAGAAGATAAAGATAGAGAAGGAAAAATCTGGGTTGAAGGATACACCCGAAGCGACGGAACAGAAGTAGAAGGCTACTGGAGAGAGAAGAAGAAAGGAGAGAAAAAAAGCAAAGATGAAATAAGTGAAAAGGAAAAAATAATGGAGAGATTAGATGACGCATATAGAAAAATGCAAGAAGATAGATTGGATAAATTACACGAAACTATTATGAGTTGGTAAAAAAACAAAGTGATAGAAATGACTGAAAAAGAGAAAGAAGGAAAAATCTGGGTCGAAGGCTATACTAGAAAAGACGGAACAGAAGTAGAAGGCTACTGGAGAGAGAAGAAGAAAGGAAGCGAAGAAGAATCCAGTGGAGAAGAAGAGAAGAAAAAAGATGAGGAACTCAGGAAGAGAATAGAGAAGAAGAGAGACCAGTTGGAGACGAAAAAACAGAAGAGAAATCTTATCGCAACAGTTATCATAATCGCGCTTATAGTTCTGGCAACCAGTTACTACCTGCTCTCATCCGCGCCGGGAGGAGCGGTCGCAGAGAAAGGAGACCTCGTAGTAATCGATTACATCGGAAAGTTTCAGAACGGAACGGTTTTCGACACTTCTATAAAAAAAGTGGGAGAAGAAGAAGGCCTTGAAAAAGAGTCCCTGGATAAAATACTTGATAGTTTCTCGGA
>CAYSOY010000048.1:0-3738 GCA_964432865.1 uncultured Methanosarcinales archaeon | reverse complement strand
CTTTCTTCTTACTCTTTTTGCTCTTCTTAGATTTTTTACTCTTAGACTTCGATTTTTTACTCTTGGAATCTTCTGAACCTGCATCCTTCAACTTATTCACAATCTTATAGATAAGGTCTGCTCCCTTGTCAGTAACTACTCTTCCTTTATGAAGATCTTGGGAACTCTTCTCTGCAAGACCTGCCGACTCCAACTGTTGAAGACAGTTTCTGATTACACTACCAGACGCCTTGTAAAACTTATTCGGCTCTACACCTGACCTCTTTTTACCACCGTACTTGACTCTCAACTTAGAAGTGCCGATAGGACCTCTCAGATAAACAGTTCTCAAAATAGCTCCTGCTCTTACAAACCACCAGTCATCCCTGGCAGGAGGCCTCTCTTTATGAACGCCTGTCTTGGCAAAATGAGACCAGGAAGGAGGGTCTATGCTGTCAAAGTCCTTAAGTTGCACAGCCAACTCCTCTATCAGTTCCTCTTGGTCAACTTCGTAAATCATCTTCAACTTTCACCACCTTCATAACCATACTCTTCTGCCTCGGGCTCTGCCTCTGCAGTCGGAAGAACTTTTGTCATGATAGCATCGCTTATACCCTCCTCCTGCATGACCTTCTTGATCTCGGAGAGTTCCGCATCTGCCATCTCTTCCATGATATTCTCTGCTCTCTCCTCCTCTGCTTTTCTCTTCTGCCGAAGTTCTTCTTGGAGTTTCTCTCTCTGCTTCTTAAGTTTTTCCTTATCCTCTTCTGAAAGTTCAGTCTTCTCACTGGATATCTCCTTGTCAAACTCTCCGTCATCTACCATACCGACGACTTCAGACGCCAGCTTTCCTTCGACTTCAATACCCATAGAGTTACAAGTGCCTATTACTTCTTTAACCTTGGACTTGAGGTTCTTACCCAACAGAGAATCAGATTTCATCTTAGCGACCTTGATAATCTGTTCTATCAACAGGTTAGAAACGTGTCTGTCTGCGGGCATCCCGCTCCCAGACTCGACTTCTGCCTCTTCCAGAATTAACTGAGCCGCCGGCGGAGTACCGACTTCTATCTCAAACTCTTTAGTGTCAGTATCGACTATGACCGTGACAGGAACTTTCATCCCTTTAAAATCCTCTGTCTTGGTGTTGATAGAGGAGATTACCTCTCCTATGTTGACTCCTAAAGGACCCAGTGCAGGCCCCAGGGGGGGTGCGGCTGATGCTTCCCCTCCATCTATCAACGATTCTATTCTTTCTTCGCCCATACCAAAAGGAAAAAAACAAGGCCTTTATATAGGTTATGGTTATTTATTCTAAGAAAAGCAGGTGGTGGCAGAAGGAGAAAGCGAGTTGAAGGTAGAAGAGTCAGAAGATTTATAAAGGAAAGACGTCTTCGAGCAGAATATGGGATATAAAAAATATTTCAAAAAGAATATGAGGAAGAAGAACCGGTCAAAAGAGATGAGAAGAAAAAGAATTATGAAACTCAGAAGAGAGCCGACCACTGTAAAACTGGATAAGCCTACAAATATAACAAGAGCAAGAAGCCTCGGCTACAAGGCAAAGAAAGGATACTTTGTAATCAGGCAGAGAGTCTCAAGAGGAGGCAGGCAGAGACCGAAGTTCAAAGGAGGAAGAAGGTCTGTTCACAGAAGAAGAAAGAAAGTTGTTAACAAGAGTTACAGACAGATAGCAGAGGAGAGAGCAGCGAAGGAGAGGCCGAACTGCGAAGTTCTCAACTCGTACAAACTCGCCAGCGACGGGAATCATTACTGGTTCGAAATCATCTTAGTAGACAGGATGCATCCAGAAGTCCTTGCAGATCCTCAGTTAAAGAAAGCAACGAGGAAGAGAGGACGTGCGGAGAGAGGTCTTACAAGCGCCGGAAAAAAGAGCAGAGGTCTGAGAAAGAAAGGTAAAGGCGCAGAGAAGATAAGGTAGTGAAAAATAGCAGAATCTAAAATACAGTAATATTATTATTAAACTTATTATTAATTAACAGTTCTTTTAAATAGTTTCTTTTAATCCATAATACATGAATAGTAGAAATTACTCTTTTATTCATTTCCTACCGACGAAGAGTTTGTGCTTCTCCTCTCCTTTGAGTTCTTTTTTTAGACGCCTGATTATTATCTTCACCGGGTCTCCCAGCAGTTTCACTCTTTCTCTCAAGTCCTCAAAACTTTCGAACTCATCTCCATCCCTTGCCTCAATTATCTCTCCCATGTGCTTCTTTCCCACGCCGGGCAGGAGTTCCAGAACGTGCATCCTGGTATTTATCGGCTGAGCGTTGTTGAAGAAATCTATAAACCGCTCCTCCTTCTCCTTTACCAGGTCCTCTAACACGTGGTCGAGTTCCTTCTTTGCGGATTGGGTTAACTCTTTAAACTTGAGCCGGGACTTCACGTGGTGTATCTTCTCTCTCTTATCAGAGCCGATGTAGACTCTGTCATAAGGTCTGAGGAATACGTCTTTCTTCGGGACCAACTCCAACAGTGAAAAAGTGTTTGCTCCTATCGAGTGAGCTATGGATGTCTTCTTATGACTGGGCCTGTCATCGTCTACGTAGCCGTGCGACAAGAAATCAAGCACTACTGCTTCGTCCTCTCTCTCCGTCTTATCCGCCATGAAAAAACACCCTTTCTCTTTCTCGAATTAATTCTCAAAAGTTTCTTAAACTCAATTAGGATTCCCACCCTGGAAATATCTTAAACAGTAGTAGTATTTAAAACTTATGTCAATACCCGTTTAAAAAAACATTTATAGTTGATAGAACTACTCGGGCAGATAATTCTCGACCACTTCGAAGACTTTCTCTATGTTTTCCGACTGCACAGACACCGTGTATCCTTTAAGAACTACTTCCAACTCCTCCTCTGTGGAAGGCATAATATCTATTATTTTATGTATCATCTCCTCTTTCAACCTCGCTATGTCAAGGTCTTCAAGTTCTTTCTTTAACTCCTCGGCTTCTTCGGCGGATATCTGTGCGAACTCGTTAACATACTCTTCTGTCCTACCTGCTCTGAAACTAAGCTCTTCATCTCTCTCCTTTATTCTCTCGAGTTCTTTCTTCAACAAAGGCAGGTTTATGCTCTTCTTCTCCAAAACTTCTGGTTTCGACATGTATATTCCTCCTCTTATTTTTGTTTTAACACTTAAACTTTTTGAACGCTCTTTAAATCTTTTTCCGTCAGTCCTCCTTTGAAAGGTGCACCGGGTGTATTATCAATTTTTTCTCTTTATCGGAGTCTTTGACCATTACTTCGTAGCAGGAACCGCTCTTCCCAACTACTTCTCCTGTCAATCCGTGGAATCTTTTGAAATAACCGCCTTTCTGGACAGCCGGCTCGGCATTCAGAATAACTTTGTCTCCTTCTTCAAACTCTTGAAGATACTTGGTAATACTTATCTTTCCTCTACGCTTGTAGTTCTTCTTCGTCAAGTACCGGGTCTTCCTACGTTTTCCTCCTTTTCTTCCTCCCATCAACCACTTTGAAGAGAGAAACTCTTTATAAATCTTTTTATTAAAAAAAGTTATTGGAGGGTTTGAGAGAAGATAAGGATAATATTTGGGGAGGGAGACTAAAGAATTTGCAAGAGTTCAATCTTCCTCTTCGTCTTCTTCCCTGCGGATGACTTTCACCGCGTCCATATTTACAGTTATCGGTATAGGCACCGCGGCTTCGAGGATATCCACAACGACCTCTTCTTTGTCCTTGTCCACCCTGGTAACCTTGTACTTCTCTCCTTTGAAA
>CAYSOY010000047.1:3912-4118 GCA_964432865.1 uncultured Methanosarcinales archaeon | reverse complement strand
TTTTTTCCAGACTCTTTTTTATCCTCTGTCTGTTCTGATTCTTCCTTTGGATTCTGTTTGTCTTTATCTTTCGGCAAGAAGCACTCACCCCTCTGATTGTAAAAAAACAGACTCTCTCCTTATAAATGTTATGCACAAAAAAGCAAAAAATGGCTCGTTATCCAGTGCTACGTGTCAGAAACCAGAAACTTTTTAAAAAAGAGAAA
>CAYSOY010000047.1:2808-3902 GCA_964432865.1 uncultured Methanosarcinales archaeon | reverse complement strand
ATTCCCTGAGAAGTGGCTGGAGAAGAAAGCAAGGTATGCCTTCTTGATAGCAGTGATCTATTCTACGATTGGAATAATCGTTGCCCGGCTTTTATTCGGAGCGAACTCAGGTATCGTCTCAGTGATATTCACTTCTCTGCTTCTTCTTCCCTACCTGAAAAAATTGCTCAGGGGAGAGGAAGAGAAGGAGGAGAAAGAGAAGAGTTTCAAACTCAAAAAATTATTTAAAGATAATTGGGAGGCAATAAAAGTCTACGGTATGATGTTTATCGGCATCTACCTCGCATACACGTTCTACTCGTTCGTACTCCCTCTCTTTGGATTTGAAGCCTCTATCGTGTTCAAAGAGCAACTCCTCCTTGACCCCGCGCTGAAAGGAAACGCTGTTTTCATGTCTAACACATTCATATCAATACTGATAAACAACTGGTGGGTTCTGCTCGCCTGCTTTCTCCTGGCGCTCCTGACAGGAGACGGGGCCGTTTTCTTTGTCACGTGGAATGCGAGTTCATGGGGAGCTATCTTCGGGTACAGGACTCTTGCTGCCGGGATGTATTCGGGTACCTCTATCGTGTACAACCTCGTAGCAGTTCTGCTGATAACACTTCCTCACGTACTGCTGGAAGGCGGGGCTTATATCCTCTCAGCTATATCAGGAGGTGTTATAAACGACGAAATCATTGAAAAGAAGGAAGAACTGATCGAATTTCTTATCTACGCTTTTCTCGCAGTTACTGTGTACGTGATGGTAGCCGTGATGCTGAACTTAATAATCGCTTCGAAGACTGTCTTTACAATAATCAACGCTGTACTAATTCTCGCACTAATATACTGCATAAAATTTCTGTTCGACAAGAAGAAGTACAAAGAGGTGTTCACTTACAACTATGTCCTTTTCCTAACGGCTCTCGTGATATTCATAATAGGCGCTGTCATAGAAACCTTAGTTATTGGGAACAGCGAAACACTCAACAGAATATACTCGTTTGCAGGGATGTTCGCAGGGTGAGATCAAGATGATGAAGAACTTAGACCCCGAATACATAATCGTGGTAGTAGTTGTTGTAGTCGCACTAACAGCCTCTGTTATAGTC
>CAYSOY010000047.1:0-2798 GCA_964432865.1 uncultured Methanosarcinales archaeon | reverse complement strand
GGATGATTTGGATGGGGACATGAAACTTCCCCAGTATAAAGAGACAGATTGGAAAAAAACAGAACCTTCTCAGATATTAAGCAGGACTGACATAGAAAGATGTCTCACGCACAGTTCCCGACCGGAAGTCCTGAAAAGATGTTTCGAAGAAGAGATAGAAGAGTACGTTTACAGAATAAACTCCACATCCAACACGTCGTCTGAGACGAAGAAAAGCGCCGACAATAACAGTGGGAGATTGGTCAAGACGCCGAGTCTTAAAGGATACGCGGTAAGAAGCAGTACAACAGAGGAGTAAAGTAAAGATATGTTAAAAAGAGAAATATCTACTCGTTCTAAAAAAGAACTGGAGTGTTCAGAAGAATTCTACCTCGTTTTCAAAGCAGATACCTTCTTTAAGTGTTACAGGTCTCCAGTCGTCCTCTACAAGTTCTGCGCCGAGCCAGTCAGCGACTTCTTCAGCATTCCCTACTGTAGCGGACAAACCCACAATCTGAACGTCGCTCAACTCCTGTTTAAGAAGGGTTATGACAACTTCGAGCGTGGGGCCTCTGCTCGGGTCGTTGAGGAGATGTATCTCGTCTATGATAACTGTCTTCACTCTGTCAAGCCAAGAGGCTCTGTGTCTTATCAACGAGTCGAACTTTTCACTCGTGGCTATTATCCAATCGTAATCCGCCAGGTAAGGGTCGGAGTTGTCCAAGTCACCGGAGCTGGCAGCTATTTTTAGGCCGGGGTAGTCCTCTTCGAACTCTCTCTGCTTCTCCGAGACCAGAGCCTTGAGGGGGACAAGGTAAACAGCCTTTCCTTTGTCATGGATAATGGCGTTGAGGGCTGCGAGTTCTCCCACAAGTGTCTTTCCAGACGCCGTCGGGGTGCAGACCAGAAGGTTATTATCTTCAAAAAGCCCTTTCTTCAAAGACTTAGACTGGGCAGGCCTCAACCTGTCAAATCCTTTCTTCTCTAAGTATTCAAAGACTTTTTTCGGAACATACTCTTCACATTCTGAAAGATCCATTAAAGATTGGTAGAGAAGAGTTTTTTATAACCTTTTTGATAACTTTTTCAAAAACAGGATATAAAAAAATATAATATAATAAAATATAATATAATATAATAAGAAAAATATAAAAGTAAGGAGTCCATAGTAGAAAAAACTAAAAGGGTCGAGTCAAAACGGAGGGAATGAAAGAATGAGTGAGAAAAAAGAGTATGTTGTTCTTTCCAACAAGGACAAAGAAGGATACATAGGTAGTAAAGTAGGTTCAAAACTGGAAGAACTAATCCAGTACGAACTGCCGGTTCTAAGACCAGAAATAAAAAAAAGGAGTTTACAAGGAGAAAATAAGATAGATGAAGGAGAGGTAGTTGGTTCGGAGATTATATTTACAATAAACACTTATGTATACCTGAAAACAGTTCTAGAATATAAAGGAGTAAACAGAGAAAAGATACATGACTTAGAAATCTACGACGTCTGCCCGGTATACAGTTCAAAAAAAAGTGAGGAAAATATCTGGATATTCTCAGAAGAGCACTACGACAACTATGGAAAAAAGAATATAACAAAGAGATATAAAAGATTAAAAAAAGAAATACAAGAAAAAAGTGATGAATCAAAAAAACCAGAAGTAGAAGAGATGACTGACAAAGTTATTGAAAGAAAATTGGAAAAAAAGGAGAATAAACAACTAACAGACGGTCTCAGCCTCGACAACTTTCTCAAAAGAAATAATTACTTAGAAAAAAAACTAAAGAGAATACTTCTAAAACATAATTCCAAAAAAGAGTTTGCAAGAAGAACAGTAGAAAAAATGATAAAAGGGATAGAATACTTAGAAAAAAAGTACTTCTCAGATTAGACAAAAAATACAAAAAAATAGATCCCAAAGTATCTTTTAAAAAATAAAAAATTTGTTTGAGAAAATAAAAAAGAATTATAAAGAAGATCATAGGAGGAAAAGAATTATGAGGAATTCTATGGAGGCTCGACGCCGAAAACCTCGGTAAACGATTTAGAACGCCAGAGACCGTACAACCAGTAAAGACCAAGCCCCAACAGAGCGCCGAACAAGTTGTTTCTCATATCCTTCTGCGTATCCCACTCGTCGACGTCACCCGCGCCTATGAAAAGAACGCCTTCGCCCTCGCCCATGACCTTCGCACCGGCGTATTCAAAGAGTTCGTGAAACGCGCTGAAGCCGAGAACGGCAGCTATTATAGCAATTATCATGACCCAGCCGGTGTAATGACCCAGTTTTTTATATGACCTGAAGAGGATAAATGACGAGACGACGCCGAAAAAGAGATGGACGTAGAAGTCATACTCAATTCCGAAGAGAAAAAGTTCATACGTTCCGAAGGTGCCGAGGTTGTGGATGATGAGGAATAAAGAAAAAAGGCCAAAATGGAAGGGGTGTAGGGAGATCCTCTCTCTGAGAAAAAAGGTGCCCCAGAGCAGGAGCATCAAGAAGATAAAGTCCCACTTGTAATGGCTGTTTGTTGTCAGAGAGTACACTTCGAAAAGCAGAAGAACAACTGTCGTAGTCCAAAGAATTACTTTATTGGCTACCTCTTTATCAAACATAAAATAATTGTCTGATAGAGGTTTTATATAAAGTTTATTATTAGTTTATTATTTCATAGAATAGTATATAGAATATTGTATAGAATTAGAAAGAAAAAGACGCCCCCGTCGGGATTTGAACCCGCGTCTTCGCCTCGAAAGGGCAAAATGATTGGTTGTCCAAACCTCACAACTCAGTAAGGTCTTCCGGACTACACCACAGGGGCGTATC
>CAYSOY010000046.1:3442-4333 GCA_964432865.1 uncultured Methanosarcinales archaeon | reverse complement strand
GTTTCGACTCACTCTACCTGAGGCGGTTGAAGAAGAAAGGAGTGGTCGCTCCGACCAACAAGTTCAGAAGAGGAGATGACGAAGGCATGGGCGGTTTTGTTATGAAGTCCAAGCCGGGCATATACGACTTTGTCATAGTCTGCGACTTCAAAAGTTTGTACCCGAGCATAATGAAGACTTTCAACATAGACCCTTTGGAGTACGAAGGTGTTGTAGAGGGAGAAGAGCACGACAAGTCAGAACTCGTGGTGGCTCCGAACAACGCCTCTTTCAAGAACTCCCAAGGGATAACCCCGTCGATAATCGAAGAGTTATGGAAGGAGAGAGAGAAAGCAAAAAAGGAGGGGAAAGAGTCGGAGAGCTACGCGATAAAGATACTGATGAACTCCATCTACGGCATACTGGCGAGTCCGAGGTCAAGGTACTTCAACAGAAACATCGGCAACGCAATCACCTCTTTCGGACAGCACTTTATAAAGTTGAGCGCCGAGATTATAGAAGAGAAGGACTTCGAGGTCATATACGGAGACACTGACTCAATCTTCATAAACCTCGACGCGGAGTCTGAAGAAGAAGCAGACAGGATGGGCGCTGAGATAGAGAAAGAAGTCAACCAGTACTTCAAGAAGCACATACAGGAGAAGTACGGAAGAGAGAGTTTCTTGGAGATCGAGTACGAAAAAGACTACAAGGTCTTCTTCATGCCGACGGTGAGAGGCTCAAAGAAAGGTGCGAAGAAAAGATACGCCGGTCTACTGTTGAAAGAAGACGGGTCCGAAGAGATAGACTTCACAGGACTAGAGTTTGTCAGAAGTGACTGGACCGAGGTTTCTAAAAAGTTCCAGTTGGAACTGATAAGAAGGCTCTTCTATAAGAAAGAGATAAAAGAGT
>CAYSOY010000046.1:0-3432 GCA_964432865.1 uncultured Methanosarcinales archaeon | reverse complement strand
GTTGATTACACGAAAGAGTGGAAAAAAGAGATAAAAGAGTTTATACGAGATTTCGTTGGAGAAGTGAAGCAAGGAGAGCCCAACGACCTGCTCGTCTATAAAAAAGCGTTGAGGAAGGAACTGGACGAGTACGTGAAAACAACCCCGCCTCAAGTGAAAGCAGGAAGGAAACTTGTGAAGGAGAAAGGCTCTTTAGACAGCAATATCATAAAATACGTTATTCTCAGAAGAAAAGGACCTGTCCCTGTAGAACTCTACAAAAAGGGAAGAGGCAGAATAGACTACGAGCACTACATACAGAAACAGATAAAGCCGATAGCCAACAGCGTTCTTGAATTCTACGACACAAACTTCTACGACGTCATCAGGGAGAGCGAGCAGAAAGAATTGGACGAATTCTAAACAACTTTTTTAGAGACAAGTCCGCCTACTACACTTCTTAGACCTACTCCGACATGCGGACGTAGCCCGGCTCCACTTCCTCTATGAAGCCATCGTCTTCCAACTCTGAAAGCAGTTCCTCCACTTCTGATTCCGACAGACCCTGAACTTTTGCCTCTACTATTATCTCCTCGGTCTGAGCCTTCTCTTTCGGGTCCGGGACCAGCCCTCTTATGATATCGATGAGTTTTATCTTGTTGTCAGTCTTGTTCTCTTCCTGGAGGCGAGATGCCATATTCCTCTGGACATCCATTAACTCCTCGAACTCATCCTCTTTCAAAAAAATCCCTCGCTTCCTCGTCTCTGTTCAACCAAAGAGTTTTTATAAATATTTCGTCATCAGTATAGAAAAACCTATATTAATCTCTATTCTTTTCAAGAAAGATTTATAAATAAACACGTGTCTTTCCTTTCTGGGGGGATGGTTTAGAACTATGGTTCTAAACGCTATTACAAAGACAAAAACGGAGAGAGAAAACAGCCGTTCTGACAAAATAAACTTTGTTAAGATAAACCGCAACCAAGTCGTACACAAACAGGTAGAGAAGAGAGACGGAAAAATCTTTATGCGGACAAAGAAGAGAAAGATCGACCTTTAAACTTAAAGTCTAAAGTTGAGTCTCGAAAGATTTCTGGAATCTCAAACTTAAAGAATAACATATATATCTTCATCCTCCCGTATCAGAAAGCGTTTTCGGGAGGCCTCTCCCAACGGCGATTCAGAGACCGGGAGTGTAAAAGAGTAATAACTCATGTTGAGATAATCTTCTTTCCCCGGTTCAATAGAGTCTAACTCGTCTGAAAGTCTCAGATAGAGAGAGTCTTCTTCGTCACTCAAGTCAGGATGGCCTGGCGGAGAAGCGTTCAGCAACAAGTTTCTTCTTATTCTCTGATGAGGACTTTCTCTCTCAAAACCCACTTCTTTAACTAAAGGAAAATAGAATCCTAAAGCGAGTTCATCTCTACCATCATAATCTTCTCTGTAACTGTTCAAACAGTCATTTATCCTCTCCTGAAACGCCCATACTGGGATTTCCGAAACCTCCTCTACAAAGACTTCATCCTTTATTATATTATTAACTTTGCCCTCAACTCCCTCTTCAACCATACACTAAGAGAAAACAGAAAAACTTTATAAAATTTACTATTTAAGAATTAACTATTCGTTCAACCGTACCTCTCTTCCAGATACTCTACTATGTCGTCGGACTCGTACATAGCCACGTCTTCTTCTTCGTCGTAGAGAAAAGGAACCATGTTGTCTCCGCCGAGTCTCATCTGCCTCTCTTTCTGCTCCTCGTCGTTCCACGGGCAGTGGGCTACAAAGCTGACTCCCAACTCGTTCAACTTCTTCCTGACTTTCTCACAGTACGGGCACTTCTCTGCCTGAAACAGTTCTATCATGAACAACCACCTATTACTGAAAGAATTTCTGTTTTTTATAAAGTTTTCCTTGGTCTAAACTCACGGAAGCCAGGTCTCCTTCTTTTCGAGTTTCTGTGGGAGGTAGTCTGTCATTACAAAGTTCAACCCGTGCTTCGCCAACGCCTGTTGCTCCGCCCTCTTGCCCAAGTCGAGTTGCATCTCTATCGCATCCTGCCACTCCTTGTGCTGGTCTACAAACGGGTCGTTCTCCAAGGCGTCGTTCCCTCTCTTGACATCCACTTTTTTAAGGGGGTGTGTGGGGAGATCGTACTCATTTATGTCTTGCGGAGTAACTCCCAAGAACCTCGCGTGTGGGACGGAGAAGTACTTGTTTATGTGAGCGGAGTTTCCAGAGCCGACTTTCAGCGTCCTGTAGATGTTCATATGTCCGTAGAAGTCGCCGTCTGTAAAGACGTAGACCGGGAGGGACTCCTCTTCTCCAAGCCTCTTGATAAACCTCCGCGTAGCCCTCGAGGGAACTCCTTTCAGACTGACCAGTATGCAGTTCTCCTGATCGTAGAAGTTGTGCTTCACCAGCCTCTGGAACATACCCGCAGTCTCTATTGCTAAGAGGAAGTCAGCATCTGTTGAGAACTCGAAGTTCTCCACGTTCGAAGGGATGTTGTACGCGCCGGAGCCGAACTTTCTGCAGTCAATCTCCATTACCTCGCCTGTATTAGGGTCTTCGTCTTTTATTATCAGAGAGCCCGCGACCGCTCCGCCGTCTTCCTCGGGGATGAATCCGAGTTGTTCTCTCTGAACGTCAAGCATCGCCTCGACGTCGTCCATCATAGAGTCGGACTCCGGTTGTTTGCTGAACTTTGCCTCGCCCCAGTTCTTGGAGACATAGTACGCCTCTCTCTTGGTCATTATATCCTTCGACTCTACCACTTTCTTGGACTCGTTCATTAACAGTATGGTCTGGGTGAACTTCTTTATCGTGTTGGCACTCAGAGACCTCTCCTTCTCGCTCCCCTTGAGTTCAAAAAAGCCGTCGTCGCTGTCGTACTCCACGTTTGACAGACTGCGGACCGGGGTCTTCAGAGTGGGGACTTTCTCGTCCTTTATAGCCTTGTATATTCTCTCCGCCACTGACTTTACCTGCGACAATGTCTCTTTGCTCATTTTTCATCAACTCCTCTTTGTAAACACTTGTAAACATTTCATTCTTAAATATTAGTTCTTATTCTTCTTTGCTCTCCTCCTCTACCTCTTCTTCCTTTTTTCCTATCTCCGCCCATTCTTCGTCGTACTCCCGGTTCTCTGAAGGGTCCAGGCCGACTTTTTCAAGTTCCCCCCTCTCTCTTTTCAGTAGAGTCTTTAACTTCTCTTCAATCTCTTTCTCCTCTTCCAGGGAGAGTATCTCTTTCAGCCCGTCTGAGAGCAGAGGGATGTAGGTTTTTATGAAATTCCTTTTCTTCCTCTCAGCCTTGACTTTCTTCTTCTTCGACACGTACTTTGAGAGTTTCCTCCCTGCTTCTTGCAAGGCAAGTTTTATCTCCTTTATTATTGAGTCGTAATGCGCGATGGCCTCTTTTGATTCAGATGTGAAAGGAACCCAGACAG
>CAYSOY010000045.1:0-4507 GCA_964432865.1 uncultured Methanosarcinales archaeon | reverse complement strand
GACAAACTCGAAGAAGCAAACATAATTCTGAAAGAGAGAAAGACACAACTGGACGAGTTAGAGGAGGAGAAAGAGCAGGCGGAGAGGTTCAAAGAGTTGGAGGAGAAGAAGAGGAGAAACAAAGCCACTCTGAATCATAGAAAGATGAAGAAGAAGGAAGAGAAGATAGAGAAATACGAAGAGAAGGTTGAGGAGCAGGAGAAGAGAATAGAAGAGTTGAAAAGCGAAGTCGAGGAGCAGGACGAAGAGATAACCTCGTTGAAAGAGGAGATAGAAGAGATAAACGACGAGATAGAGGAGAAAGGCGAGAAGGAGCAGGTCGACATCCATAAAGAAGTAGAAGAGTTGAGGGTCTCGGTCGAAGTCAAGAGGCAGGAGATAGAGTCGTTGAAAGATGAGATATTCAAGGTTGAAGAGAGGAAGAAGGACCTGAAAGCCACCAACAAAGAACACTTCGAGAAGATGAAGGAGATAAAAGAGTCCAAGAAAAAGACTAAGAAAAAGATAAAGAAGAAAGAGGAGAAAATAGAGGAGTTGAACAACAAAATCTCAGAGTTTGAGAAGAAGCACGACATGGAAGAAGCGGGCGAACTCGACGAAAGAGTCGAAGAGATAGACCAGGAAGTAGAGGAGGTTCAGGAAGAGATAACCGAGTTGAGGAAAGAACAGCAGGAGCTTCTCAGGGAGAGCGACAAGGTCCAGATGAAGATAGACCAGGCGGACGAGAAGATACAGAAAGTTCTGCAGTTGAAGAAGGAGAACGAGAAAGCCCTGGAAGAGTTGAAGAAGAAAAAGAAGAAGTTCAAAAAGATTACAAAGGAGTTGAGCAAGGCAAAGAGCGAGGATTCAAACTTTGTAGCCCAGTTGGAGAACGCGCGGTCAAAACTCCGTGTGAAGAAAGAGAAACTTATGAAACTCCAGGCGAAGAACACCTCTATCCAGGAGAAAATAGCGGGTGGGGAGGCCATACAGAAGGTGCTGGACCAGGAAAAAATAGATGGGGTGCACGGCACCATAGCAGAACTTGGCTCTGTGAAGAAGAAGTACTCTCTACCTCTGGAAATCGCCGCGGGATCGAGGATAAAAAGTGTAGTGGTGGAGTCGGACAAGGTCGCTTCTGAATGTATAGAGTTTCTCAAAGAGAACCAGTACGGCGTGGTAAACTTCATACCTTTAAATAAGATAAAGAAGCGAGATCTCCCTTCTGTGAAGGAAGGAAGCGGAATTGAAGGATTGGCTGTAGATCTTGTAGACTACGACGAGAAGTACGAAGACGCTTTCCGCTATGTCTTTGGTGGTACAGTGGTAGTAGAGGATATTGAGACCGCTCGAAGCGTTGGCGTGGGCAAGACGAGGATGGTCACGATGGACGGCGACGTAGTGGAGGGTAGTGGTGCGATGCGCGGAGGCTACAGGAAAAAGAAAAAGTCCGGAGCGTTCCAGGAGAAAGAAGTTATTGATCAAATAGAAGAGTTGGAGTCAGAGATTGACGATTTGAAAACAGTTATCTCAAACCTCGAGGAGAAGAAAGAGGGTAACGAAGAAGCTATGGAGAACTTGAGAGAGAAGAAGAACGAACTGGAAGCAGAGATAGTTAAGTTGGAGAAGAAGATGCACGTGGAGTCCGACGACTTAGAGGTGACCCGAGAGGATAAAGAAGAGCACAAAGAGAAGAAGAAAGAGTTGGAGGAAGAGAGCGAGGAGGTAAGGCAGAAGATAACCTCGAAGAATAAAAAACTTTCCCAACTGAAGGCTGAGAAGCAGGACTTGAGAGAGAAGATAAATGAGATAAGAGACCCGTCCGTCGTCGCGGAGTTGAACAGTTTCCGAGAGAAGAGAGACGAGTTGAGAGATGACCTGGCGGGTCTTAAAGCAGACCTCAAGACTTATAACTCCGAGATAGAAAACGTTCTGGGACCTGAGAGCAGGAAAATAGAGGAGATACTGGAGCAACACGACGAAGAACTCGAGGAGTTCCAAGAGAAGAAAACCAAAAAAGAGAAAAGACTTGAGGAAGAGAAGGAGAAGTTGGAGGAGAAAGAGAGGTACGAAGAGGAGTTTTCTAAAAAGTTCAAGAGCCTCTTCAACAAACGCTCGGACCTGAACGACCAAATAAATAAATTAGAGAATAAGAAGTCAAAGTTGAACGAGAAGATAAGGTCTTCCGAGGAGAAGAAGAACAAGGCCTCTTTGAAACTGGCTGAGTTGAAAGGAGAATATTCCGGGCTTGAAGAGGAGGCGGAGAAGTACGAAGGGGTTGACGTTTACAAGGAGAAGTCAAAGAAGAAGATTAAGAAGGAGTTGAAAGAGTTCGAGAAGATGATGGATGACATGGGCAACGTGAACATGAAAGCCCTTGAAATCTATGACAACGTAAAGGCGGAGTATGAGAGTCTTGTTGAGAAGAAGGAAGGACTTGAAC
Organism: uncultured Methanosarcinales archaeon; assembly: GCA_964432865.1. GTDB lineage: Archaea > Nanobdellota > Nanobdellia > Woesearchaeales > UBA525 > CAYSOY01. Next base: position 2,085 of record CAYSOY010000045.1, on the reverse strand, counting down.
AGGAGAGAGAAGACGTCCTGGTGATGATGAACAAAATAGACTCAAAGAAGAGAGAGTTGTTCCTTGAGACTTTCGAAGAGTTGAACAAGAATTTTAAGAGGATATTCGGGAAACTCAGTACTAAAGGAGAGGTTTATATGGAGTTGGAGGACGAAGAGGATATCTTCAACAACGGCATCAGTATAAAGGTTAAGATTGAAGGAGAGAGGTTCTTGGATCTGAGAAGTCTCTCCGGCGGGGAGAAGTCCTTGACAGCTCTCGCTCTTCTTTTTGCCGTGCAGGAGTACGAGCCGGCGCCTTTCTACGTGTTGGACGAGGTCGACGCGGCTCTTGACAAGAGAAACTCTGAAAAGTTTACCAGCTTCATAAATGAGTACTCTAAGAGGGCTCAGTACATAATAATCAGCCACAACGACAAGGTAATCTCCGAAGCGGACTATCTCTTCGGGGTCAGCATGAACGAAGACGGGGTTTCCAAAGTCACCAGTCTGAAGTTGTGAGGGAGAATAGGTGTGAAATTTTTCCAAACTTCTTATCTCAACCCGACTTTTCTAAGAATCTCTTCCGTTTTTTTCTTCGACTTTTTATTTCCCTGCACGAGGAGTTTTCCACTGGTGTACTTTACTATAGTTGAAGGGGTGCTTTCAGGACCTTTCATCCGCAGGATTTCGTACTCGGCTTTCGGCTCTACGTATCTGAAACCTTTGTTCAGGAGTCTGTCGAACTCCTCCAACTCCTCTCTGTGCTCCTCCTCGGATTCTTCGAAGTTTTTGAAGTCTGCCAGTTTCCTCTGTGACTTCAACCTCTTCATATTCTGATAAGTGGACCAGCTCTTTCTGAAGAAGTCGTAGTCCTTCTCTATGTTCTTCTTTAAGAACGAGGCCGTGGTGGGGTCCGAGGGGTAGCCCGAGCCGATTTCCTCGCCGAGCCTCTTCTCTATCTTCTTTACTTCTCTGTCTCTCGTGACCTTGGCTATTATGGAGGAGGCCCCTACTATCGTGTAATTCTCGTCTGCGTTGTGCTCGGCGATTATTTTCATCTGTTTGTTCTTCATCTCTTCTGAGAGAAATCCTCTTGTCTTCTTGGAATATCCCTCTTCGTCTTTCTCAGGACAGTCCAGTATGACTTTTTTAACATCTCTTTTTTCACCGGTTTTTGTTATGAGTGAGGCCGTGGTCTTTGACTCCAGCCGGTTGAGGTTGCTGGACGGGCTTTGGACGTGGCTGTCTATCTCCTCCGGGCTTATAACTTCTGCTTCCACATAACAGATCTTTTTTATCTTTCTGTACAAGAACTCTCTTCTTTTAGGACTTAACTTTTTAGAATCCGTCACTCCGAGGCTCTCCAACTCTTCTATTTTCTCCAGGGGAGCAGTAACTATCGCCATAACCATAGGACCTATGACTGGTCCTCTTCCTGCCTCTTCCACCCCTGCTATGAATTCTCCCATACGAGTGTTAGAAAGATATAAATGTTTAAAAGAGTTTCTATGTTGAGAATATTAGAATAAGATCCTACCCATATCTACTCTGTTTTGTTCTTCTCCACGCTTTTAACTTTTATCCAGAACTTCAGAGTCTTCCCCGCCAACGGATGGTTAATATCAACTACTGCGTGTGTCTTATTAACATCTATTACTTTCCCAGGAGACTTACCAGTTTTTATATACCCTCCTTTTTCAACATCGAGTTTTATAGTCAGGGATTCATCCCCGACTTCTTTCACAGTTGCCAAGCCCATCTTCATCTTCATCTTATCCCCTACTTCAGGGTTTTGATTCATAATTATATTTTCATCAGTAAGTTTTATAATAGAAATATTCCATTCTCTGTCAGGAAGATTTATGGTTTTTCCAACATTCGGAGAGGCCTTAAGACTGACAACTCCTTTTTCAGAATCTACTCTTTCCACAACGTATTCTATACCTGATATATCAACAGATTCTTTTTGTTTTGGCTCTTTACCTGTTTTTTTGCGAAACTTTTCAATAGTTGACTTTGTAGTTCTCGGAATGCTCATCTTTTTAGGAATCTCTTTAACTATTTTAAGAGTTGCTTTCCTCCCGGGTTTGTATTCTCCGTACGC
>CAYSOY010000044.1:287-4668 GCA_964432865.1 uncultured Methanosarcinales archaeon | reverse complement strand
GCTCTCACCGTTCCTATACCAGTTGTAAACTTTGGATGAAACATTAGTATCTCCGGAAGTGTTGGCTTTTAAGTCGTCGGAGTCGAATGCTTCTCCAGAATCGGCAAAGACGTTGTCAACGTAGAGATTGGTAGAAGAGATACTGGGAGAGGCGTAGACAGAGCCGAAAAGAAGAACAAATAAGATAGTTGTTGATAATATCGTTAAAAACCTCTTTTTCAGCATGACTCATACCACCTTGATAACAACACAATCCCTCTAAAAATAATATTCGAGTATATCATTTATAAATCTTTTTGTATATAAGAGTTCTTTTTTATTCATTTATGGGGGGATGAACAAAGACTTAAAAGAACAGGATAAACAGAGAGATTTGATTTATAATCAATTCCTCTCAAAGTTCTAACCCAAGCAGAACTCCCTGGACTTCGCCTTCAAACTCTAAAACTTCTTAAACTCATCAAGTTTCTTAAGAAAACCTTTCTTCTTCAGCCACTCAACCTGGCTGTCGCTGTACTTATGTACTATATCTCCCTTCTCCTTGTCTTCAAACTCCCACGGCTCCACCAAGACAAGATCTCCTTCTCTAACCCAGAGTTTTCTTCTCAAACTTCCGGGGATCCTGCACATCCTCGTGTGACCGTCCAAGCACCTCACCGAAGACCTGCTCCCACCGTGCCTCTCGACCAAGATGCCGAGGACCTCGTCGTCCTTGGGAGTGCGAACCCTCATCTCTTCTTCATCGTTTCCTTCTCCGGAGCCACTCTTCTTCGCCATCAATAACTTTAGTTAAGAGTTTATTTATAAAACTTGTTGTGGTATCCCCTGTAATAACCCTTGAACCACCCCTCTTCTCGAAAACGTGTCTCTAAAGCGGAAGAACAGAAGAGTCTTCATTCAACTCCTCTAAGCGCAGTCTTAGAACCCAGGAAGAAAAGCCATAACATTTATAAAGAGGTTCAGATTGTAGTTCAAATAAGATGGTAATCACACAGTCAAGGTCCGAGAAGAAGAGTTCAGGAGGGAAGTACAAGTCTTCAAACCCGAAGAAGAAGCACCAGACAGGCTCCAAGCCCACGCTCACAAAGATAGACGAGGGAAGAAAGTTGAAGAAGGTGAAGACCAGAGGGGGAGAGACAAAGACCAGGCAACTCTCTGCAGAAGAGGTGAACCTGCTCGACCCTGAAAGCGGAGAGCACGAAAAGATCAAGATAAAGTCAGTGGTCAAAAACCCAGCGAACACTCACTACGCAAGAAGAAACCTACTCACAAAAGGAACGATAATCAAAACCGAAGAAGGAGAAGCAAGGATTACAAACAGGCCAGGTCAAGAAGCAGTAGTAAACGCTGTTTTGATAGAATAAGACAGGAATAGAAGTATAGAATAAAAATAAGATAAGGAAACGAGGTAGAATAAGCATGGGAGATGAACCAAGACCATTAGACGCGCTCAACAGAGCAAGACACGACCGAGTGATAGTAGAACTCAAGAACGGAAGGAAGTACGCCGGGAAGTTGAAAGCGTTCGACATACACCTGAACACAGTACTGGCAGAGACCGAAGAAATGAAAGACGGAGAGGTTGAAAGAAAACTTGGAACAGTCTTCTTTAGAGGAGACACGATAGTCTTGATAAGCCCTTCGAAATCCACAAAGTCGTGATACAAACTAATAAAGAAACAACATAATAAAAAAACAAGAATACCTGAATAGACTGATACGAGGCAGGATAGAAAATGTCAAAAGGAACACCTTCGATGGGGAAAAAGTCAGGCAAGAAGACACACATAGCCTGCAGGCGGTGCGGAAACAAATCCTACCACATAAGAAAAAAAAGGTGTAGCAGTTGTGGATACGGAAAGAGTTCTAAAAGAAGGTCTTACAACTGGCAGAACAAGCGTAAAAAAGAGTAAAGAAAAAGACCATATGTTTATTATACATTCACCAATCTTTCTAAACTTACGAGTAAAACAATTAAACTGCGCTGTTTTGAGTTAATCTCTTAATTTCTTCTTTAACTTCTTCTATTTCTTATTCGATCTCTTCATAGCAGCCTTTACCAACCCGTGAAAGACAGGCGCGGGGTTTTTCAAACTTGACTTGAACTCCGGATGTGCCTGCGTCGCAATGAAGAAAGGATGGTCCTCCAACTCAATAAACTCTACGAGTTCTCCACTCGGACTCATGCCTGAGAAGACCAAGCCGTTCTCCTGCAATACTTCGTGGTACTCAGGGTTTACCTCATAGCGGTGCCTGTGCCTCTCGGAAATCTCCTTCTCACCGTAAAGGCTTTCTGCCAAAGAGTCCTCTTTCAGAACCGCTGGGTACGCTCCCAGCCTCATAGTACCGCCTTTCTCAGTAACTTCTTCCTGCTCGGGCAGGATGTCCACGACCAAATCCTCTGCTTCCTCGTCGACTTCAGAAGTATTCGCCCCTCCAAGACCGCAGACGTTCCTCGCAAATTCGACCACTGCGAGTTGAAGACCGTAGCAGAGACCTGCGAAGGGGACGTTGTTCTCCCTGCAATGCCTTATCGCCTCTACCTTGCCCTCAGTACCTCTCGAGCCGAACCCTCCTGGGACGATGACGCCGTCTGACTGGAGAACTTCCTCTTTTATCTTAGAAGACTCGCTGGTCTCTATCCACTTCAGATTCACCTCGACTTCCTCGTGAGCCCCTGAGTGTATCAAAGCCTCGACTATGCTTGCGTAAGAGTCCTCCAACTCTGTGTACTTCCCACACATCGCTATTGTCAACTCATCCTCAGAGTTCTCTATAGATTCTGTGAGTCTCTTCCACTCCTTATCTTCTGAGAAATCATTTATATCAAGTTCTCCTCTTATAATCTCCTTTACACCCTGTTTCTCAAAGACCTCAGGGATCTTATATATGGAGTCAACGTCCACACCTGTAATCACCCTGTCCCGGTCGAGGTCAGAGAATATCGCTATCTTCTTCCTTATCTTCTCAGTCAAGTACTCCTTGCACCTGGCAATTATCAGGTCGGGAGAGATCCCTCTGGAGTTTAGTAAACTCACCGACTGCTGTGTCGGCTTAGACTTCTGCTCGTCTATAGTCTCAGGTATCGGCACGTAGGTGAGATGAGTGTAGAATATGTTCTCCACGCCGACGTCGAACTTTAACTGCCTCGCTGCCTCTATGTACAACTCGTTCTCGATGTCGCCCACGGTCCCGCCGATCTCAACAATAACTACGTCAGCGTCCTCTTCCTCAGCCTCGTCAAACCACCACTTCTTTATCGTGTTGGTCATGTGGGGGATGAACTGAACCGTGCTTCCTAAGAAATCGCCGTTCCGCTCCTTATCAATTAGTTTCTTAAAGACTCTGCCCATCGTCAAGTTCCAACTCGACTTGCAAGTCAGCCCAAGAAATCTTTCGTAATGTCCAAAGTCCATGTCTACTTCACCGCCGTCGTCCAGGACAAATACCTCTCCGTGCTCCATCGGGTTCATAGTGCCCGGGTCGACGTTAAGGTAGCCGTCGCATTTTATAGGCATGCACTTCTCATTCGTCAACAGTTTAGCCAAAGAAGCAGATGCGACGCCTTTTCCAAGACCTGAAAGCACCCCTCCCGTTACAATTATCCACTTGGTTCCTTCCGGCGGTTCTGGCATAAACTAAAAGAGAAAACAATTATTTTTAAAACTTCCGAAAAAAAATTCGGAAAGAAACCGGATGAATAAAATAACTAAAGCCCCAACAAGCACTTTGAAAGTTCCGGTATTACTCACTTCTTTTAGACAACTCCAGTACAAAGCATAGAAAAAAGCATAGAAAAGTTAAAAGAGAATCGTGAGCAGTCCGGAGTAGACTTTGAACCCGTCAAACCCAGGTATCGGGAGCATGTTCAATATGAAGAGAAACCCATTAACCTTCTTGAACAAGGCGAGAAGAGAGCTCTGCTTCTTTGACAAGGTAAGACTTCTAAGCGCGTAGTAAGAAGCAAGGTAGAAGACTCCGTGGACCAAAGGACCTGCGAAAGAGATAAGAGCGTGTGCAGAAGGAGACGCACTCCCTGTGATAGACACGTACGCAGGTACAAAGAACACAAACCCGCTCATCAACTTCAGCAGTACGCCTAAACCCAGCCACGTGTACGACGCGTGGAAAGTCGCTCCCAGCCCGAACCCAAAAGCAGTAAACTTGTGAGAGAGTTCATGCACCAATATACTCCCGCCAACTATCAAAGCAGAATAGAAAAAACCCTTCATACCTCTGCTTTTAATAGAACTTCTCAACTGTTTCAACGGCTCAGGGTCACCGTCCGAAGCTATCCTGGACTTGAAGTAGTCTTTGAATATGAATCCTATAGCCAGAGCCATTATCAAAAACTACCACAGGCTTCTCCATATTAATTAAT
>CAYSOY010000044.1:0-277 GCA_964432865.1 uncultured Methanosarcinales archaeon | reverse complement strand
ATTATCAAGACATCAATAAACTCGGGCAGAGTAAAAAAAGCCATTGAGAAGAGAAAAAAACAGGAGTTATAAAAAAGTTGTGTTTGAAAAGTCAGGAAACAAAAGTTTTAATAAATAAACACCTCATCCAAAAGGAACATGGAAAAAAACTGGAAAATAATCCAGGACCAGGAAGAAGTTGTAGATAAAGCAGGAGAGACGTATAGAGAAGCGTTCGGAAAGAAGAGTTGGTACGGCAGGTGCATATTCCTGAGTTGGTACTGTGGACGAGGAGATT
>CAYSOY010000043.1:0-5041 GCA_964432865.1 uncultured Methanosarcinales archaeon | reverse complement strand
TGAGCTCTTCTTCGTGCCCCGCGCCGACTATCACAAGAATTTTCTTCTCAGGATGCGCCTCTCTTATATCTCCTATATTCTCAGCCATGACTTTATTTCTGTCTTCAACCAGCGGTTTGTAGAGTTCAGGATACTCTTCTTTCATCATCTTCATCGCTTCTCTTATGACCTCTTTTTTAGGAACTTTTCTCAAGTCGATTTTTATCAGGTCTCTCTTTCTCCTTCTAAAAGGAGCGGTGATAAGATTCTTCACTGTTTTTAGAATAGTCTTAAAAGATATGTTTTTAGAGAGGTTTCTTAGGGTCACCATTATATCTTGGTCTATCAACGCCAACTCTTTCTGGTTCTCCCTTGCTTTTTTAAACCCTCTCATCATATCAGCGCCGGGGTTTATATCCACTATTTTTCCTATTCTTCTCTGTAGAAAACCGCTTATTATTGCGAATAGGTATCCGAAAAGACCTATTTTTAATATTAGTCTGGGGGAGTAACTCGGCTTTTGATCGCTGAGAAGGCTCTTAAACCGGTGCTCGTCCAGTTCCACCGCTATTATGTCCGGGTTCTGTTCTTCAAACACAGAGTCTATCTCTTCCACAGACTCCTCGGCTACGTGTGAGGTTCCAATAATCCTTGTTTTTGGCAGTTCACCACCTGTCTTTCCCATATTTAATCATCTACAAATCCTACTACTCTCTCTTACTACACTTCCTTTTTTAATATTCTTGTTCTCTTTAAATAATCTATTGTTTAAAATTTATTCTTGTTCTTCTGATCTTTATCTCTGCCTGTGACACTTTTCCCTCTTTTCTTGTGAGTTTTGAAAAAGCAAAACTAATATAAACAACCCTTTACAACATGGTTGTAGAAGTTAACACGAGTGGGTATTTATGAAGGCGAAAGAGATAAAAGAGCACATACAGGATGACTGGATCCAAGCACAGGTTATTTTTGAACTTGCAGGCAATCCGAAAGAACACATAGAAGAGACTCTGCGAGAGTACATGAATAACATCCAAGAGGATTCGAGAGTGAAGATTCTTGAGAAAGAGTACGCAGATGCTAAGGAGCAGGAGGACGGCGTCTGGAGCGCCTTTGTTGAGACGGAACTCCTTGCTACAGGACTCGACACCTTGACCTGGCTTGCGTTCAACTTCATGCCCGCTTCCATAGAGATAATAGAGCCTGAGAGAATGGAGTTTACCAACGACCAGTTGATGACGTGGCTTAACGACCTCTTGGCAAAACTTCATGAAGTCAACACAGCGATGGTGAATGAGAAACAGAAAAGTAGTTCTGTCACGAAGAGCATGAACGCTCTGATAAAAAACAGCATCTTGGTCTGTTTGGATTCTGGCGAAAAGACCGAAGATGAGATACAGGATTTACTGGGTATTCACAAAGACCAACTACAACCGTTCTTTGAGAACCTCGAGGAGAAAGGAATGATTCAGAAGAAAGAGGATAAGTGGTTTAAGAAGGGCGATTGACGTTCAAGACTAATGAGATTAATACTTGAGGAGTTCTGTGTGTAAAATGGAAGGTAGAAAAAAAGTCGAGGCCTTGCTTTTCTCTTCCGGGAAGAAGATGAGTCTGGAGTCTTTGAAAGACCTGTCCGGCCTCGGCAAGAAAGAACTTAAGAAAGCGTTGGAAGACCTTAAAGAGAGATACGACTCCGAAGAGACGGCTCTTAAAATATTCAACGAAGGGGACTCCTGGAAGATGATGGTGAAGGATAACTACGTTGATATGATCAAAGACATAGTGGCTGATACGGAGTTGAGCAAGGCGACCCTTGAGACCTTGGCGGTCATCGCCTACAATCATCCTGAAGTGCTCCAGTCAGAAGTTGTAGAGAAAAGAGGACAGCACGCCTACGACCACATCAGTGAGTTGGAAGAACTCGGTTTTGTAAAGAAAGTTCGGAGCGGAAGGACATATTCCTTGACTCTGTCAGACAAATTCTTTGATTATTTTGAACTTGAAGGCGTGGATGATATCAAGGAGTTTTTTAAGAACGTAAGACCTGACCTCGAGGAGAAAGCAGAGGAGAAGGGCAAGGAGAAGGCCGAGGAGAAGATCGGAGACCTGGAAGTGGTAGACGTCGAGGAGAAAGAAGAAGACCCCGGCGAGGAAGAGGAAGATGGGGAGAAACTTGACGACCTCGAAGTTGTTGATGTTGATGAAGAAACAGCAGAGGAGGAGAAAGAGGAAGAGCAGGAGGCTGAGAATACTATTGAGACCGGTTCTTCCGAAACTTCAGACACTCCCTCCCTGCCGGATGAGTCGAAGAGTTCCGAGGGGGAAGAAGGCGATTTTCTCTCAGAGATTGACAAGCAGATAGATGAAGTTGCGGAGAGAAACCAGGAGAGAGAAGAAGACGAGGAGTTGAAACTGGACTCGGACACCGAAGAACAGAGTGATGAATCGCAGGACAGCAATTGAGCAAGTCCGGTGTTGAGACTATAAATGTATTCTGGAATTTCTGAATTTTTTTAAGCCGCACTGGTCAGACCCGCGTAGATCTTATAAAGATGCGGTGTTACTTTCTTAAGTATGTTTTTAGTTCGATGCCCAGACTGCAACAACACTATGAATGTGAAGCCGAGAAGCAGAAGAGTGCCCGACGTTGTGAAGAAATGCGTCTACTGCGGTAGGAGTTTCAAAATACATTCGAACATCTCTGAGAGTAGAATTGTAAAGAAGAAAAATTGATCTGAAAGAAAAATTGTCTCTTGTACTTGTTATGAACTATCTTCTTCCCTTTCCTCCTCTTCTTCTTCGTTCTCTTTTTCTTCTATTTCTATCTTAGCACAGCCGACGACTTCGTCTCCGCTGTCAACGCGGATTATCCTGACACCTTGGGTGTTTCTTCCGTAAACAGATATGTCTTCTACTTTGGTTCTTATCGCCGTTCCTTTCCTTGTTATTATCATTATCTGTTCGTCTCCATCGATGCTCTTCACAGAGACCACGTCTCCGTTTCTCTCGTTATGAATTATATTCTTAACCCCCTTTCCACCTCTTCTTATCAGCCGGTAATCGTCTATTCTGCTCCTCTTCCCGTAGCCGTTCTCTGTTATTGTGAGAGCTGTTCTTTCATCCTCGGCCTTTATCATAGATACAACCCTGTCCTCCTCGGCGAGGTCTATGCCTATAACTCCTCGCGTGGCTCTGCCCGTGGCTCTGACGTCTTCTTCTCTGAATTTCACCGCTTGTCCTCTCTCAGAGCATATCATCAACTGGTCTTCTCCTTCTGTCTTCAGAACGTTTATCAGTGAGTCGCCTTCTTCAAGTTTAACCGCTATTATACCTCCTCTTCTCGGACGGGAGTAGGCTTCGAGTTCTGTTTTCTTTACATACCCCTTCTGGGTTGCCATTACCAGGTATTTGTCTTCTACAAACTCTTCTTCCAGGTCCGGCAAAGGTATAACTTCGCTGACTTCTTCGTCTTTATTCATGTCGAGGAGGTTTATTATCGGCTTGCCCCTGCTGGTCCTACCTCCCTTGGGTATCTGATAGACTTTCTTCCAGTAGACTTTTCCTTGGTTTGTGAATATCAGTACGTGTGAGTGCGTACTTGCTACAAGGAGTTGTTTCAGCGCGTCCTCGTCTTTCGTCCCCGCTGCTTTCACGCCCTTCCCTCCTCTGTTCTGTGCTCTGTATTCTTCCAGCGGAGTTCTTTTTATATAATCTGAGTTGCTTATAGTGACCGCCATCTTTTCTTCTTCTATCAAGTCCTCCATCTCTATCTCGGACTCCATCTTTTCATCTATCTTGGTCCTTCTCTCGTCGCCGTATTTCTCTATGAGTTCCTTCATTTCCTCTTGGATTATCTCCAAAACCCTCTCTTCGCTTTCGAATATCTCTTTCAAATCTTTGATGAGTTCCTTCAGTTCTTCCAACTCTTCTTTTATCTCATCCTGCTTCATGCCTGTGAGTTTCTGGAGTTTCATGTCCAGGATAGCTTTTGTCTGCTTCTCACTCAGGTCGTAGTTGTTCCTGAGTTCCTTCCTTGCCTTCTTCGGTGTTTCCGAGCCTTTTATTATCTTTATTACCTCGTCTATACTTCTCAGAGCCTCTACCAACCCTTCGAGTATGTGCTCTTTGTCTTCTGCTTTCTCCAACCGATACTTCGTCTTCCGGAGTATAACTTCTTTTCTGTGTTCTAAGTATTTCTCCAGAATCGTTTTCAAGTCTAAGATTTCGGGCTCGCCTTCCACGAGGGATAGCATTCTTATGCTGTTGGTCACTCTCAATCGTGTGTTCTTGTACAGGAGGTTCTCGACCACTTCTGGACTTGCCCCTCTCTTCAACTCTATAACTATCCTGAGACCTTTTCTGTCGGATTCGTCTCTCAGGTTTGAGATACCTTCTACTTTCTTCTCCTTCACCCTCTCTGCTATCTCTTCAACTATCCCGCTTTTCTTCACCATGTACGGGATCTCTGTGACCACAAGTTTTTTCCTCTTCCCGTCCTGTTCTTCTTCTATCTTCGCCTGGAGTTTTATCCTGCCTTTTCCTTCCTTGTACGCTTTGTATATTCCTTCTCTTCCAAGAATTGTTCCTCCCGTGGGGAAGTCAGGCCCTTTTATTATTTTCATAATCTCTTCATTAGTAACCTCTTCTTTTTCCCCCTTCTTCTCCTTGGTTATTATGTGCTGGACTCCTCTGCATACCTCTTTCAAGTTGTGCGGGGGTATGTTGGTAGCCATCCCTACGGCTATTCCTGAGGAGCCGTTGACGAGAAGGTTTGGTATCTTTGCAGGTAGAACAAAAGGCTCTTCCAGACTGCCGTCGAAGTTCTCTACAAAGTCAACTGTTTCTTTGTCTATGTCTTGAAGCATCTCTTTGGAAATCTCTGCGAGGCGGGCTTCGGTGTACCTCATCGCTGCTGGGCTGTCCCCGTCTATAGAACCGAAGTTCCCCTGTCCATCGACCAGCGGATACCTTAGTGAGAATGACTGGGCCATTCTTACCAGCGAGTCATAGACCGCGCTGTCCCCGTGTGGGTGGTATTTTCCGAGAACCTCTCCGACTATTC
>CAYSOY010000042.1:0-5481 GCA_964432865.1 uncultured Methanosarcinales archaeon | reverse complement strand
CTCTCTACGCCGAGCCACCCCCTGCACTTCCTCGAGAGTGTTGAAGAAGAGATGTTCATCCCGTACTCCTCTGTCAAGTCCCTGCTCTCCTCCTCAACAGTATTTTCTGAGTTCACGTATCGGTCAATCATCTCACCTTTCAAATTCTCTGTCAATATGTTGTTGTCGTACCTGCTTATTTTCTCGTCAAACTCACCTCTCCTGTAGCCTTCGAGGTACGTCTTGTAACTCTCTTCTAACTCTTCTGCGGAGTCCACGCCTGTTTCTGCCCTGCCTGCCAGTCTCTCCAGCCCATACCTCGGATTCCTGTTCTTGCACTCAACAAGTTCTTCCAATCCTTTATTGTAATCTTTGCTGTAACTTATCTCAGGGATAACAGTCTCTTCAGGGCTTAGATAGTTTATGTTCTCTCCAACAGGCAGTCTCTCTATATCTTCTTCTTTCTCTTCAGTCTTCTTTGTATCCTCATCATCCAAATCATCGCTCCCACCTATCTTAGGTTCCTCCTGCACTTTGTACTCTCTAAACCCCCTGTCTTTCACAAACGGCTGGTCCAGGACGGTTCTCTCGATACTACGAGGCTCTCTCTTGCCCGCCTCTCCTTTGTTGTTTAGTGTTTTTTTCCCTTCGACTCTGTTCTTCCATTTCTCCTTGAACTCTTTGTACTCCTCAGATAATTTTCTTCGACTATTCTTCTTCTCTTCTTTTTTATCCTGCTCTTCTTCTATGCTCTGCTTTGCACTCCTTCTATTCTCAGCTATTACTGACTCCGGCTTTCTTTCATTAACAGAGTTTTTGTAAAAGTCTCCTCCTGCCAAGGCGTACCTTCTCAAGTTATTCCCAGTAATCTCTATCCTCGGAGGTGCTTCTGAACTGGCTACTCCGTCCTCTACCTCTGCCCTACCCCCCCAGGCTCTACACCTGACGTCGTACTCACCTTCAAGATAGTTCTGAACTTTTTCTCTCCCCGGCACAGCTCCGTACGGGTAGCAGAAAGTGTCGATGTCGTAGTTCGGGAGCAGGCCCTTCATCTTCTTCTTAAATCTCTCGTTATCTTGAACTATTCTTTTGTAACTGGACTTCTCCATGTTTATATGGCTGTTAGTGTGGCCTCCAACTTCGTATCCGTGGTTTACAAGCCACTGAAGTTTCTCGTCTTCAAGCCCTGGCTGGTGGAATATAGGTCCGCTGAAGTCTACGAAGAACGTGGCTCCTTCACCCATCTCCGGGTGTTCTTCTTTGAACTCCTCCAGTATCTTCACCGCGGACTCTGATATTTCGTAGTTTTCAGAGACGAGGTCTTCACCGTCTGTGTTCTTATCTGCTTCTTTAAGATAGAACTGCCCTTTTCCTGCGTCGTCGAAGGTAAGGGCTATAGGCTTCTTCCCAGCCGGGACTTTCTTCAACCCGCCGTTGTACAGGTCTGAGAGTTTTACCATGTAGAACCCTCTCTCTTCAAGCACGTGCAGGTCACTTCTTAACTGATCGTAACTTCTTACGTACCTGCCACCGCCTCCTTCCGAGAAGTGGTGATACATCAGTATTGGGACTTCCCCGTGCTCGGGAACTTCTATGCTCTTCTGAAAATCTTTTTCTAACTCTATTCTTTTTTCCACACCTACTTCTTTCTTTTCTTTCTCTATCTTATGCTCTAAGGACCCGGCATTTCTTCTATTTTTCTCTTCTTTTTCCTTCTTTTTCTTTTCTATTTTTCTTTTATTGAGCCTGTCCTGTTCTGCGAGAAACCGCTCTATATCCTTCCTTTTTTTCTTATTCTCAACACCTCTTTCCGCTGTGTAAGTTGTTCTTGTTCTGTTAGCAGTCGCTCTTTTCTTCTTGTTTATGTTTTGGAGGAACTGGCTTCCGAGTAAAAGGTTCAAACCGAGTGAGAAGCACAGAAGTGCGTCCCTTCCTTTCTTCCACCAACTCTTTCCAGAACTCTTATCTTCTGAACTCTCCACTCTCTCTTCCAAGTCTTCTCCGCCCGGACTATCCTCTTCTATACCTGCTTCTCCTCCTTCCAGGTCTTCTTCACGCAGTTCTTCGGACCAGCCTCCCCAGTATTCTTCTTTGTCCTCTTCTCTCTGGTCTTCCAACAGGTACTCTTCCTGCTCCTCTTCTCTCTTCCTGTCTGTTTCTTCTTCCTGCGAAACCCCTTTGTCGCTTTGGAAATACCTTCCAATGCTCTCGAAAAAGTTAAAAAACATTCTCCTCACCTCTCTCACCATTTTTTAGTGTGAGGTCCTTCTTTGACTTGGTTAGAACGCCTCTGTCTAAGAGTCTATTCTTGTTTTTTATCATCTTTTCAGGTATTCTTACCCTGTGGTTTGGATAGATCAGGTTCGGGTCGTCGATGTCGTTCACCCGGGCGAGTTCGTGATAGTTCTGACTCTCGCCAGTAATCTTTTTGGCTATCTTAGAAAGGTAGTCGCCTTCTTTTATCTGGTAATAGTATCTTGGCTCGACTTTATCAGTCAAGCCTTCTCTTCTGTAGAACTCATTAGTGGAGATAATGTCATAGCCATTATTTTCAAATATGTCTTTTGAGCCGTATCTGAACCCATCTGTATACCTCTCTTTCTCTTCTGAATAATATTTGCCTGCGCCGATACAAGTATCGCTTCTGAGCCTGTTCCACCGTCCTACATCTCCTCTTCCTTTTTTTGGCAGTTCCTTACCACTCCATTTCCATCCACCTGCTCTGTAAACCTTCATAAGTTCAACAAACTCTTTTTTGGTTCTGGTACGAACAGCTGTATTTACGTATCTTTCCAAACTCTTTTTCTGTCCTTTCAGACCTGTTTTCTGCTCTTCTTTTCTGTCTTCGTCATTCTCTACTGCCAGCGTCTTCTCCTCTAACTTCCCTCTCATACCTTTTTTAACTGGTTTTTTCTGAACTATTTTTTTCCTTGAGTTCTTCTTATTCTTAGCAGGTTCGCCTCCCATAATGTAATCAGTGAGTGCCCCTCCTCCTATGTAGAGTGAGTAGAGGAGCGTGCCTGCGAGGACGACTCCGCCTACGCGGGTCATTATGGCGCTGGATTTTTCGAGGACAGGCTTCATATATTGGTCAAAGAATTCTTTCTCCTCGCCACTTCCATCCTCGCAGGTTTGAACACGATCTTCTGCACCGCTCTTTTTATACTTCTCTTCTTTATTTTTCTCTGCTTCTCTGTTCTCTGCTTCAAGTTTCGGCTCTGCGTTCTTTATCTCTTCCAACTCTTCTACTCCTTTTGACTCTGGTCCCAGGAGTTCTATTATGCTGTCCGTGTACTTCAAGATGTCCTGCTTCTCTTCTCTGAACTTGGTTCTTTCTGAGTCGTAGTTGATTGTGTAGTTTTCGAACCTCTCCTTGAACGCTGTTATTGTCTCTTCTATTCTTTTTTCTTTCTTCTGATACGTGTTTATTATCTCTTCTAATCTTTTGTATTTTTCTTTGTCGGTCTTTCCTATAGGTTTTTCGTACTGCGAGACTATCTTCCTCTCTTTCTCTAACTGTTCTTTTAGCAGTGAGACTTTTTCAATACTCTCTTTGAACCTCTCTCCTTCTACCTCTACAGAACTCACTTCTGAGGATTTCTCTTTTATCTCCTCGCTCTCCAGTCTTGCGAAGTGCTCTCTCAGTTTTATGTACTCCTTGTTGGATTCCGAAAGCATATCCTCTTCTTTCAACTCTTTACTCATCACCCTTTTAGTAGGGGTTTATTATTAAAGAGAGTTTCTTAGAGAATCTCGGAAAAACTAATAGAGAAGTCGGAATATCTCCGAAGTCTTCCCTTTTTTTTCGGAAAATAAGAAGTTTCTGGTCAAGAAATATTTTTAGAGATAGTTTTCACTGTTGCTTCTTTACGCCGTCTTTGTAGTTGAGGGTCCTGTGAGGGTACGGTATGTCTATTCCTTCCTCGTCGAAACGCTTCTTTACTGATTCCAGCAGGTCATACTTCATCCTGATTCCGGTAGAGTGGTCTTCCGCCCAGAAGTAGAGCCTCAGAATAACGCCCGAGTCGGCACACTCCACAACTCTCACATTTACTTTATCATCAGAAGGAACCATGTTGGTATCTTTTTGGTTGGTGAATAACTCTTCGTGGTTCATGACTTCCTCTCTCATTATCTCCTTGCTCCTATCTATGTCTGATTCGTAACTTATGGACATCTCCACTGTTTCAATAGTTGCTTGGTCTTTGATTGAGTAGTTCTTTATTATCTTCTCGTTTATGACAGAGTTCGGCACTATTATTCTCTTGTTGTCCCACGTGTTTATTACGGTGTGCCTCATTGTGATGTCGGTTATCTCTCCGAAGCTCTCTTCGAGTTTTATCTTGTCTCCTATCCTGTATGGCTCGAATATCACTATGAAAATACCTGAGACTATGTTGGCAAACGCCTCCTGCGTCGCGAAGCCTATTACTATAGCCAGAACTCCTGCTCCTGCGAACAAGGTGTATGAGAGTTGTCTCAGAGGAGGTATAGAGTAGATTATAAGACCGAAACCTATAACGTAGATCAGTGCAGTAGTCAGTTTAGCAAATAAGGCGTATCTTGTTTTATCAATCGCTTTTAACTTGATGTCTTTCTTCTGAAAATAGATGTCCAGCGCGTCTCCAACAACCCTCGCTGCTACGATGGTGATTAAGAATATCAGCAGAGGCACCACTGCTCCCATAAGGTTGAACGAGGTGAACTTTTCGAAAAAACCGGCTTGGATAAGCACTATTAGTATAATTATTAAGACAGAGATTATGAAAGTCCCAATTTTTTTATTGTTAAACTTCATATTTGATTTAATGTATTGTTGTAGGGTTATATAAATATTTTCCTCTTAATTGTTTTCTAACTCTGTTTTTGTTGTGACCGCTTAGTTGCTCTATTCCAAACCGTCAGTTTTATAAACAACCTCTATTACTTCTGTTTTTATGAAAAATAGAGAAGAGAAAGTTCTCCTCGGAGTGGTGGAAGAAGTAAAGATATTTGGCAGGGACAGAGATGAGACTGTCTCGGCAAAAGTCGACACCGGCGCCACCAGGAGCAGTATAGACATAGAACTGGCGTCTCAACTCAACCTGGGTCCTATAACTGATTCGAAGACTGTGAGGTCTGCCAACGGAGTCAAGGTACGGCCTGTGATAGAGGCGGAGATAGAGATTCACGGAAGAAAAGTAACCAAGACCTTCACCCTTGCAGACAGAAGTCATATGAGTTACAAAGTGCTGATAGGAAGAAACATACTGAGCGACGGTTTTCTGATAGACCCTTCTTTGAAAGAAGGGGGTAGTGATGAGGACGAATCAGACAGGGACTGATAAGAAAGACATGATAAAAAGTTAGTAGTGTAATATAATAATAAAAGTAGTGTAATATTTAATAATAGAATAATGTAATAATAGAATAGTGTAATAGTATAATAATATAAGGGGAGAGTGTAATGAAAGCAGCGGTTGTATCTCTTGGGAGCAAAAGCAGTATCTGGACTATAGAGGC
>CAYSOY010000041.1:0-6568 GCA_964432865.1 uncultured Methanosarcinales archaeon | reverse complement strand
GCTTGCTTATCAATATTAATAGTATCCAAAGCTACATCTATAACTGACTCTCCGGTAACCTCTTCCACGCTTATTGGTTCAGTCTCTTGTTCTGTCTCCTGCTCTGCCATGAAGTAGAGTATAATAGTAACTCATTATTAAATCTTTGTCGGAGTTGGCCAGTGAGTTTAGACAGTTGAACTCAGCCAAGACTTTGTATTATTGTTATATAGTTATACAATTAGAAAGATTTAAATTTAAATATATGCGGTATTTATTGATTCAACATGGGAGAAGAGAAAGACATAACAGTAATCTCCTTTAGGGGGGACCGCAACGTCTGGCAGGACTTCGTTCACAAAACATTTATAAACTTATCTATCAGTTTTCAACAATGAGTTTTAGACACTTGAAGTAAAAGTTATTTTCAGAGGCGGAGAATGGCGGACGAGAAACCAATAATTGAATTAGAAGATGTCTGGAAAGTCTACCAGATGGGAGAAGTAGAAGTAGAGGCGCTTAGAGGTCTCAGTCTGGAAGTGTACAAAGGAGAATTTCTCTCGGTGATGGGGCCTTCGGGCTCCGGCAAGAGCACAGCTATGAACATGATAGGGTGCCTGGACGTTCCAACCTCGGGAAGTATAGAGTTGGACGGACAGGATATTTCAGAACTCCACGAGTCAGACCTGGCTCAGATCAGAGGAAGAAAGATTGGGTTTGTATTCCAACAGTTCAACCTGATCAACAACTTGACTGCTAAAGAGAATATAATGCTTCCGATGACCTTCCAAGGCTTTACAGAGAAGAAGCGGAGGGAAAGAGCAGAAGAACTGCTGAAAAAAGTGGGTCTGGGAGCCAGAGAGAATCACAGGCCAAACGAACTCTCAGGAGGGGAGAAACAGCGGGTGGCGACTGCCAGAGCATTGGCAAACGAGCCAGAAGTCGTGCTGGCAGACGAGCCGACCGGTAATCTTGATTCGAAGACAGGAGAGAAGATAATGGAATTGTTCACAGACCTGCACGAGGAGAAAGGCATAACGATGATACTCGTATCTCACGAGAGATCCGTGGCAGAATACGCCGAGAGGATAGAGCACTTGAAAGACGGGAAGATATTTAGAACCGAAAACAAGAATAAAAGCAGGGTAGAGAAGTAAAGACGAAAGAGAGGAATGGTGGTGTAGAATGGAAAGAAAAACAATTTTTGCAGTTCTTACAGTAGCGGTCTTGGCAGTATTAGCAGTAGTTTCGACAACGGCATTCGTGGCAAAGACTACAAGTCTGGAGGCTTCTCTGCTCTACTATCAGCCCACACCTGCAGAGCCCGGAGACATACTAGACATTTACCTACAACTTGAAAACACAGAGGGTTCGCCGGCAGAAGATGTGGATGTGAAAGTAGAGGACAATCATCCTTTCTATGTTACGAGTGAAGCAGAGAGGGTTAAGCATGAGGGAATCCTCCCAAGCCAGACAAAGTTCTTGGCAAAGTTCAAAGTCAGAGTTGCCAAGGACGCCCACGAAGGATCCAACAACCTCTTGGTAAAGTATCGGTATAACGGTCAGGGCTGGAGAGAGGTCTATCTGCCCCTGACTATAGTAGGGGAGGAGTCAGCTCTTACAATACTTGACTCGTCAACCACTCCTTCTACAATAACGCCGGGGTCTAAAGCAGAACTGGATATAAGAGTTAAGAACATAGGAAGCACCGAGATAAGGAACTTGGCTTTGACTTTGGGGCTTGACAACCTGGACGTGGCTCCTCTGAACTCGAGCAACAAGAAAGTCATCTCTCAAATAAAAGGAGGCGAGGAGAGAGTCTTCAACTTCATGCTGAATTCCTACCCGGATATAACTTCGGGCGTCTACAAACTCCCTGTTGACATGAACTACAGCGACGAGTTAGGGAATAAGAACCAGGTGTCGACCTCTGTAGGCTTGGTCTTCGGTGACACCCCCGACGTCTCTTTAGTGATAGACAAAGCGGAGGTCTATCAGGACGATAGGACAGGAAGTGTGATCTTGAAAGCGGTCAACAAAGGTCTCTCCGAAGTTAAATTTGTGAACTTGGTGTTGGAAGATTCGGAGAGTTACGAACTTCTTTCGAGCACCAGGGAGTTCTATTTGGGGAACATAGACTCTGACGACTACGAGACAGAAGAGATACCTGTAAGGGCTTTGGAAGACTCTCTCAGAATACCTGTGAACCTGACTTATCTCGACTCTCTGAATAATGAAAAAACCCTCAATGCAGAACTCAAAACAGAGCTTTTGAACAAGAGTAAACTCGACGGCGACGGCTATTCAAACTGGGTCTGGGCGCTGGTTGCAATAGTTCTCTTGGCAGGCTTCTGGTATTACAGAAAGAGAAAGAAAGAGAAATGAGGTTCTTGAACCAAGATGGAGTTGATCAAGACCTATCTGAAACTGGCTTTTACAAGTCTAAAAAGTAGGAAGTTGAGAAGTTGGCTGACTATTATAGGGGTTTTCATAGGAATAGCAGCGATAGTCGCTCTGATAAGTCTGGGGCAGGGGCTCAGATCCGCGGTTGTAAGTCAGTTTGCCTCGCTGGGCTACGACAGAATAACCGTTGAGCCCAAGGGAGCAGGTCTTGGACCTCCTGGTCAGGCAGCCGGTGCGAAGTTGACAGAGGATGACCTCGACGTTCTGAAGGACGTTTCCGGAGTAGAGATAGCTACTGCCCGTCTAATCAAATCCGTTTCTGTAAAGTACAACGACAATATCAAGTTCGTAATGGCTGCTTCCCTGCCCGATGATAACAAGGAAGCAAGGTTTATCTATAACACTCTTGGGATAGAGATGTTTTCGGGGAAGAAGTTGGACCCGGATAAGTCTGGAGAGGTGCTACTGGGATACGATTTTACAGATGAAGACAAGTTTGGGAAGCCCTTGGGGGTTGGTAGAAAGATAAAGGTTCAAGATAAGAAGTTTAAAGTCGCGGGGGTGATGGACAAGGGCGGAATTCCGATGATAGACTTCGCCATCTTCATGAATGAAGAGGACATGCGAGAGTTGTTGGAGAAGCCGGAAGAGTACAGCATGCTGTTTGGAAAAGTGGAGGATAGAGACGAGATAGGTCAAGTTGTGGAATCTGTAGAACGGGATTTGAGAGATAGCAGAGGTGTTGAAGAGAGGGAGGAGGACTTTACTGTAAGCACAGCGCAGGAGTTGCTTGACTCTTTGGATACGATTTTGAATGTGGTTGAAGCAGTGCTTATCGGGATAGCCTTCATAAGTTTAATAGTAGGAGGGATCAACATAATGAATACAATGTATACTTCGGTGTTGGAGAGGACTAAAGAGATAGGAATTATGAAGGCGGTCGGTGCCAGGAATACAGACGTGCTTTTCATATTCTTGGTGGAGTCAGGTCTTCTTGGGATGATCGGGGGAGTGGCAGGAGTTATTGTAGGAGTGGCGATGGCGAAAGGCGTTGAGGTAGTGGCTGCGGCTAAGTTGGGCGTTGACCTGATAGATGTGAATTTTTCCTTCTGGCTGGTTGGTGGCGCGTTGTTGTTCTCCTTTCTCGTGGGAGCTCTGTCGGGAGCCGGACCTGCATATCAAGCCAGCAATCTTCAGCCCGTAGAGGCTATCAGTGATAGAGGTTGAAAAGATGTTTTTTGAATATTTAAGAATAGCATGGTCGAACTTGAAGGAGAGGAAGTTGAGAGCATGGCTTACCATGCTGGGGATAATCATAGGGATTCTCGCAGTAGTCGCTCTCATAAGTTTAGGTCAAGGCCTTCAGAAAGCAATAGAGGAGGAGTTTGAAAGTCTTGGCTCTGACAAACTGATTGTAAAACCCGGAGGGACTTCTGGTGTGCCTGGGTCGGATGCTCCTGCGAAACTCACAGAGGATGATTTTGAAGTCTTAGAGCAGGTCAACGGGGTTAAGTTGGCTGCCAAGATGATATCGAGAGTTGCTAAAGTAGAGGTTGAAGACCAGGTAGGATATCATTACGTTACTGGAGTCCCCGTGGACGAGGCTCGAAAAGTTATTGAAAGCGTTCAAAACTTTGAAGTTGCTGGGGGGCGAGATCTACGTAGTGGAGATTCTAAGAAAGCAGTTGTAGGATATCATTACGTTCACGGTGACTTCTTTAAAGAGACCACTGAGGTCGGAGACAAGATTTTTATAGAGGATAAAGGATTTGAGATCGTTGGCGAGCTTGACAGAATAGGCAATGATTATGACGACTCTTCGGTTATAGTACCTTTTGAGGATTTGAAAGATATTTTGAACACCGGAGAGGTTTTAGATTACATTTTTTTACAGGTGAACAAGGGAGAAGACATTGGGAAGGTGGAGAGAGATGTTGAAAAGGAGTTGAGAAACTATCGAGACGTGGATGAAGGCGAGGAGGACTTTGTTGTACAGACTCCTCAGAGTCTTATGGAGAGTTTCAACAATATCTTGAACGCGGTACAGGCTGTGGTCGTGGGCTTGGCTCTGATAAGTTTAATAGTTGGTAGCGTCGGTATTATGAACACGATGTACACCGCTGTGGTACAGCGTACGAAAGAGATTGGTGTTATGAAAGCTGTCGGCGCCAAGAACAGCGATATCTTAATTATATTTCTGATCGAGGCTGGCTTTTTAGGTCTTATTGGAGGGGGGATTGGAACGGGCATAGGCCTTGGAATAGCCAAAGCTGTCGAGGTGGCTGCTGTGAGAGGTTTCGGCATAGAGTTGGTAAGGGCTTATGTTTCTTACCGGTTGATCGGAGGGGCGTTGTTGTTCTCCTTTCTCGTGGGTGCTTTGTCCGGAGTCGCACCTGCCTATCAAGCCAGCAAGCAAAAACCTATAGACGCCTTAAGATACGAGTAGTATCTTGGGGCTAAGAACGTGAGTGACTATGTCTTAAGATACGAGTAGTATCTTGAGGCTAAGAACGTGAGTGACTATGTCTTAAGATACGAGTAGTATCTTGAGGCTAAGAACGTGAGTGACTATGTCTTAAGATACGAGTAGTATCTTGGGTTTTTTTTTAAAAAGCCTGACCGAAAACTATAAATAATCTAAACTACTTCTATAATGTATTGTGGAAGAGGTAAGAATGGAAGAAGATGAAAAGATAAAGGTGTGGATTCCTATCTTAATAGCTGTATCTGCCGTGCTATTCCTTCTATTAAGTTTTAGAACAATCAGTTACGGGATGACAGGAAGTTACGGGATGATGAACTTCGGCATGGGCTTCGGATTTATTTTTATGATACTCTTCTGGGGTCTTCTCTTAGGAGGTGTTGTCTGGCTTATAACAGCCCTGACCTCTTCTGCCAAGTCCCAGGGAAAAGAGAATTCTCCTCTGACTCTCTTGAAGAAGAGGTATGTGAAAGGAGAGATAAGCAAAGAAGAGTACGAAGAGATGAGAGAAGAGATAGAGAAGTAAAAGAGCGTGAAGATGAGTTGTTTTCAGAAGGGAAGCCAGTATTGACAGAGTACGAGGTTACACCACCTAAAGTTGTTCCAAAACCAGAATAAATCTTTTTTTCTATTATTTCTTCAAATCTTTGATTTGACTATGTTTTAGTCCGAACCTCAAATTGAAAACGTCAGGATTTAGAGAGGTTCGGTGTAGCCGAATTTGGAGAAATTTTCTCCGCAAGAGACTACATGTCCGAAGGACGAGGGGATCCAGATTTTTTGTTTCTTTTTCTAAAAAGAATATAACATACACTAGACAAGTATACGGAAAAATTCATAATAATATTTATAAACAACCTTTTAATCTTTGTTCATTGTGCCTCCGTAGCTTAGTGGCAGAGCGTGCGGCTGTTACTTTGTACTTGCTCGGAACTCTCCGAGTAGAACTGACAGTCACCGCAAGGTCGCCAGTTCGAACCTGGCCGGAGGCGTTTTTCATCCTCTTGCCATTTTTGGAAAGTTTTTTAAATAAACCTTCTGTTCCTTTTCAGTACAGCGGGGTAGGGCAGTCAGGAGTGCCCGCAGAGATTTACTTCGCGGAAGGCTCATAAGATACTGTATGTATCTTAGGAAACCCTGAGGCCGGTGGTTCAAATCCACTCCCCGCTATTTTTTTTACTTACAAAGTTGGTATTTATGGATGAGTTGTCTTCTTTGAGAAAGATGTATCGTCTTAAAAATGTTGAGAGAAAAATCCCTGTGCTTGATCGTAGTGAAAGCTCTGCAGAGCACTCGTGGAGTTGTTTGTTTCTTGCTGATTATTTTCTGAGAAGATATGACTTTGACTTGGATAAGCTTAGAGTTTTTGAAATCTTGCTTTACCACGACGTTGTTGAGATAGAGGTGGGAGATACTCATCTGTATAGGGATGGTGAGAGAGAGTTGAAGAGAGAGGAGGAGTTCGAAGCTATGGAGGATATGGAAGAAGAGTTTCCTTCTTCAACCCGTGATATTATACCTTCTCTTTTCAAAGAGTTTGAAGAGATGAGTAGTAGAGAAGCAGAGTTTGCCAAAGCCATAGATAAAATCGACGCTTTAATACACCTATTAGACTATCCAGACGAGTGGAGGGGTTACTCAGAGGAGAGGATTAGGGAGAAGAACGAAGAATATTTTGAACCTTTCTCTGAGATCAAAGATTTT
>CAYSOY010000040.1:0-6863 GCA_964432865.1 uncultured Methanosarcinales archaeon | reverse complement strand
GAATATAAGTTTTGAAACCGCTCTCCCTAACAGTTTCGTATCAGGAGGGCACTTCAGAATCTCCTACAGGACAGATACACTTTCAGAGTCCTCTTCTACGAACTACAAAGAAAGATTTCTTCCTGGGATAGACGGCGTGATAAACTACTACGACGGGTTTACGGTGCCTGGGCAGTTGAACTCGATGGCTCTAAATCTTCACTACTCAGTTGCGTCCAGCGTTTCAAAGCCGTTGATGGTTGACATAGGGAACGTGACGGTTTACGAGGCTAATACTACCGGCGAGGTAAACTACACTGTTTCGAATAACACTCTCTCCTCACTTCTGAATTACTCTTTTCTCAGTGGAAAGACCATCCCTGTAAAGATAGGATTCTACCAGGGGAACACAACCAATGTTTCAGGGAACATAACGGATACTTTTCTGCTTACAAGCCGGGCTGGTACGATGACGGAGTCAGATATTGAAGGGACGAATATGACCAGGATGGAGGCAGCAAAGGTTCTCGGCCACGATTTTGTCAATATATCTCTAAATGCTTCTGGGAACAGACTTGGTCTTGCCTCCTACTTTGCAAGTTCTCACATAGATGAAGAACTTACTGATGACAAGTCCGAACTCCACAGTACGATCAGCGAGTACGAGGTTCAGAACCCGTCTTCTGCTGAGAGACACCTGTGCCAGAACATCAAAGATGCAAAGGATGAGTTGATGGGGGAGTCGTCGGAGAGAGGTAAGTCCGTGGTGATGATGACAGACGGCAACGCTACCAAGTGTTGTTCAGGAGGAAAATGTACTCTTGAGAAAGCCAGGCAGGACTCTATAGATGAGGCGTGCGAGGATTACAACGTCACCGGCATAACCTTCTATACTATTGGGTTCGGAGAGGGGGCTGACAAGGAACTTTTGAGGAGGATAGCCAACTGCACAGGAGGGAGGTTCCGGAGCAGTACCAACTTCACCGGCTTGCGAGATATCTATGAAGAGTTTGCGCAGACCATTGCTGAGAGTTCTGTTCTCTACAAGTTTCAGAGAGCTAAGTCTGCGGAGAATATTGATTCGGAACTTTACAAAGACTCCTCTTTAGAGTTGAACTTTACCTCGACTGTTCCTCAGCCGAAGCAGAACGAGATAGAACTGGATTTCCAGACAGAGATGTTCGGTTCCTGCACTCCGTCTGTGGAGATACCTCAGGGCGTCAGGGTTGGTAAGGCGGTCATGACAAGTTACTCCTCTGACTACTGGACTCGGCTTGTTGAGGTCGATGGAAGTACTGTTTACAACCTGTCCTCCTTTGGCAAGAACTACACCAACATGGGCGATCCCTACAGGATAAGAGTTCCTTCTTCTCTCTTGACTCAGGGCGAACACTCTTTTGATATAACTCTTGGAGAGAATGCTTCTTCAGATAACGGCTGTTCTTATAACAACTCATTGATATACACCGGTTATTTGAACTCTACTACTCCCCGCACTTCTGTGGTGTCTGAGCAGGAGGGCTGTGTCTGGACTGTGGGTTTTGAAGACGGGACCTCCACCACTATCAGCGTGCCTTCTTCTTACTCTGGGCCGAACAACTGTACTTACAACAGTTCAACGGTGTCTTATAATACGAACGATGTTTACGACCTGGCGGTTTATGACCTTTTTTCAAAACTTGACATTGACGACGACGGCGAACTCCTTATAAACCTGGAAGACCAGGACTTGGATATAGAGGTCAGCGTAGTCTCGAACGTTCCTTACCTATGGGGTCCGTCTGTAATCAAGGTGAGTGTTGTCAGGTGATGTTTGTTGGAGAGAAGAGAGAAAAGTATGAAAGGTAGTAATAGAGGAGGCAGAACTGAAAGAGTGGATGCTGAGGAGAACACGAGTTCTAAGAATATCCTCAATTTTACAAACTACGCAGGGAAGAAAGGCCTGTTCTACACCTTCATATCCTTACTGCTTCTGTCAGTGGTAATAATAATGTTTTTTTCATCTGCAGAGTATACTTATTTTGAGAGTAAACAGCCTGTGGTCTCAAGAGCGGAGTCGATGAATAACTTTGTTGAGGACTTCAGGAGAGACGGCAGGAGAGCTGTTTACATCTCTGGGTTCAGAGCATTGATAGCTATGGAGGAGCATATTGTTGAGGAAGGCACGTTTTTCTCTTCTCCTCGCACCGCTTTTAAAGAGGCTTTTATGAACGGAAGTATAGGAGGAGAGAACTACTCTGTTCTTGAGAAC
Source organism: uncultured Methanosarcinales archaeon (assembly GCA_964432865.1). GTDB lineage: Archaea > Nanobdellota > Nanobdellia > Woesearchaeales > UBA525 > CAYSOY01. The sequence goes on along the minus strand of CAYSOY010000040.1, from coordinate 4,633 downwards.
TCTACTTTTAAGGATTATATTGGAAAAGTTGATTACTTGGCTGACGATGTAGGGATTCGGCTGGACGCCTCGGTGACTGATGTGGAACTGGTTCAGAAGACTCCTTGGCTTCTTGAAGCAGAGGTCGCTACGGATGTGTTCTTGGATGATAAGCGCGGTGTTGCTTCTTACAACTATACAGAGACTTTCTCCTCGGAGATATCTGTACTGGGTTTCAGAGACCCTCTCTACTCGGTCTACACTGACGGGAAGGTTCTGTCCTCCGGGATAAAGAGAACGCCTATAACCAACTTTGTGAACGATACTAATAACGCCAATGACACGACCAACCTCGAAGTCCATCTCAACAACTCTTTCTACAAGGCGTCCAGTTCCGCCCCGAGTTTCCTTATGCGACTTTCGGGCAACCTCTCTTCTGATGAGAACGGCATAGAGAGTATGGTTGACCTGGAGGAACTCTCTGCTCAGGGCTTGCAGACTTATAATGACAGGTCTGTGATTGATTATCTCTACTTCGACGACAACGCCACCTACACCTTGTGCTCTGTTTCAGATACCTCTCTGCCTTCCTACTTTAACATAGACCAGGCCCATCTTGAACCTTACGAGATCAGTCCAGACCTTGACGGGCTTTATAATTGTTAATCTATCTGTTAATCTTTTTTCCTATTCTTCTTTTCTTTTCTGTTTTTCTCTTTTTTTCTGTTCTTGAAATTTGGAAACTTTTTTATAAAACAACCTCTGTTCTTTTGTGTGATGGCTCTTGTTAATACTACAAAGGATGAGTCTTTGCATAGCAGAGTCAAAATCTGCAGTAACGTCTTCTGTATGTCTATAGGGCTTTTAGGAACTCTTTCCTGCGATAAGGCATTGGTATTCTCCTTCTCCAAGGAGAGAAAACCCACTTTTCACATGTTTTTTATGCTCTACTCTATCGACATACTCTTCCTGGATTCTGAGAAGAGAGTGGTGGATGTGAAGGAAGATTTCAAGCCTTTCACCGTTTATGCTTCTGATGAACTCGTAAGATACGCAGTAGAACTCCCTGTTGGGACTGTTTCTGAGACAGGGACTGAGGTGGGAGACGAGTTGAGTTGGGAGTGATCAGATCAGAGCCAAAAAGGTAATAGTGGCGGTAACAGAGTTTAATCTCTCTTCTTTTCTTCCTCTCTCTTTAGAACAGTTTTCAGAGAGGATATTGCGACTTCAATCTGTTCTCTGCTGGGCTTCCGTATTGTCAACTTCTGGAACCAGAGCCCGGGCTCTACCAACGCTCTCACAATCTTTGATTTGTGATAAACCTTGTTGGCTCCTCTGATAATCTCGTAGGTCACGCCTGCTATGATTGGTAAGAGGAGCACTCTCAGGCCGTACTTAAGCCAGAAGTTGTAGTTGAGAGGTATTGCCAGGTAGAATAGCACGCTCAGGAGGAAGACGAATATTATGAATGTGGTCCCGCACCTGACTTGTTTAGTAGGGTACTTCTCTACGTTCTCCGGTGTTAATTCCTCTCCGGCTTCGTAGCAGTTGATCGCTTTGTGTTCGGCTCCGTGGTACTGGAACAGTCTCTTTACATCTTTCATCTGTGAGATCAACAGGAGGTAGGCTGTGAACAGCACTATTTTTGCACCGCCGTCCAGAGCGTTCAGGAGGAGGTTTGAGTTGGAGGTTTTTGAGAGGGTTTCAGCTATGAAGAGCGGGAGCAGTTTGAATATCAGAAGCGCTCCTGCTACTGCTAAGACTACTGTTGTTGTCAACTCCCAGAATCCGAGTTGTATGTCTTCGTCTTCGGCTGCTTCTTTTGCCGAGTAGTTCAACTCTTTCACTCCTATAATCAGCATCTCAAAGAGGACAATTATTCCTCTAATGAATGGTTTCTCGAAGAGTCTGCTCTTTTTCTTTAGTGAGTAGTACTCTCTGCTCTTATCTTTTATCTCTCCGTCTTTCTTCCTTACAGAGGTGTTCAGGTAGTGCGGGGATTTCATCATAACCCCTTCCATTACTGCTTGTCCTCCTATTGTGTACTTCTCTTCCATTATATATTATAAAATTTGTAAGTTTATGATTTTTTTTAAGTCTACTGTTTTTTTGATAATTCTTTAACTAACTTTTTTAACTAATTGTTTTATGGAAAGATTTATATAAGTTCAGGTTTTTTTGTGTTTTAGGGTTGAAAATGAGGAATGTGATTGGTATAGTATTTTTGGTTTTACTGGTTGTAGTGGTAGGTTTTTTTGTCTCTTCAGATTTTACTTTTTTAAAGAGTTCTTCTTCACTAACTGGTAATGTTGTCAAGGGTTCTTCTATCCAAGGTCAAAACATTGATTGTTCCTCTTGTCCTTCTGATGGTGTAGATGTCTGTGCCGGAAAGTATGATCGGCTGAGGGATTATGAAAATCGGTGTGAGGCGTTGTGCGATAATGCTAAAGTTGTATCTGAAGGAAGATGTGCTCTTCTGAATAGAAGGTAGATAAAGGCAGATTAAAGAGGCAGATTAGAGGTTGGTTTCTGTTTTTCTGAGTTTCTGATTAGACTTTCTTGAGTTTTCTCCCAGTTTTTGTTGTGTTCTTCTGATACTAGTATAGTGATGTGTAACATCGACTACATTGATTATGGGAAAAATTTATAAATCATAAATTTTAGTATTACCTATCACGCGATGTAAAGGTGTTGCCGAAGTCAATTTCGGTAGTTTGGGGGCATTGGAAGATTCAGTAGATTTTTATGTCTTCTGAATTCCTTATAGATGCCTATGCCCTTCTAATACTTTTACCACTGCGTGGAAGTAAAGTTAAAGGTTGAGAAGTGCAGAAAGAGTTGATAATCGAGAGGTAACGAGAATGGGAGAGTTGAAAACAGAGCAGAAGGAAGAGAATAAAGGAGCCAGTCTTGAAGAGATTAAAGAAGTAGCTGTAGAACTCATCGGGGAGAAAGTAATCCCTATATTGGAGTTTCTAAAGGGCAAGAAGAAAATTTCTGAATTCATAATAGCCGAGGAGTTGGAACTCGAGATAAAGGAAGTCAGACACTTACTCTACAAACTATATGAACATAACATAGTCTCTTTTGTCCGAGAGAAGGACAAGATCAAGGGATGGTACATCTGCTACTGGGAGTTGAACGAGAAAGAGATACCTTTCCTTAAAGAGAAGTTGAGAAAGAAGGAGATTGAGAAGTTGAAGAAGAGAATAGAGAAGGAGAAAGACGGTCTTTTCTACATGTGCAATAACGCCTGTTCAAGAATGGACATGGATAAGGCTTTAGAATTCAACTTCAAATGCCCGGAGTGCGGTTCTATAATGAACGAGCAGGACAACTCGAGGACAATAGAGTTCTTGCAGGAGAGAATCGAAGAACTTGAGAAAGAGAAGCCACAAGCAGAATCTTGAATTTCTTAAAATAATCTCTTAAAATTATTATATCTCAGTTCTGTAAGACAGAATTTTTAAAAACATACTCTTTTTTTAGAGCAGTTACCGACTGTGCGAGGATTGCTGTATGGAGATTATTGAAGGTATGAAGATTGTGGATAAAACTCTGTACCACGCAGAGAGTAGGACTCTTTTCTTATCTGATATTCACCTCGGTCTGGAGGAGTCGTTGAGGAAGGAAGGGGTTCTCATAGTTGATTCTCAACTTGAGAGTATCAAGAATTCTCTGAGGGAGGTAATGGACGAGGTAGATGTCCAAAGAGTTGTGATCAACGGCGATTTGAAGCATGAGTTCGGCTCTATTAATAAGCAGGAGTGGTCTTCAACACTCTCTCTTCTGGATTTCATAGTCGAGGAGGCAGAGGAACTTGTTCTTATAGAGGGCAACCATGACGTGCTACTCAGTTACGTCTCTGGAAAAAGGAATGTGGAACTGAGAGATTATTATTCTTTTACGGATTCTTTTAATGGTAGTGAGAGAGTGTTCTTGACTATTCACGGCGACGAAGTTCCTGAAGAACCCGGTTCGGATAGTAGTGAAGAAGGCCTGTCTGACGGAGAGAGGTTGTATAACGTTTACGAGAGGTCAGGTGTTCTTATAATAGGTCATGAACATCCCGCTGTCTCCATTGATGACGGTATCAGGTCTGAGAAGTACAAGACTTTTTTGAAAGGAGAGTTTCAGGGCAGGACGATTATTGTTCTTCCGAGTTTTAACCCTCTTATAGAAGGGAGCGATGTCCTCCGGGAGAGGACGTTAAGCCCTTTCCTTTCGGACATCGACAACTTCTCTGCCTTCATAGTTTCAGACAGTCCCTATAGCTTTGGCAAGCTAAAGAAGTTGAAGGATATCGACTCTTAGCATGGTCTGTCTCTGTCTTTTTCTATTCGATTATCTGATATTCTTCTTTTCTCTCTTCTCTGTTTATAGTTTTATTTTTTTTACATCTGTGTATAGTTATGGCTATCTCGTTTTCTGAGCCGAGTTTCCTCACTTTCGAGGGATTGAAGCAGTACCCATTTATGTGGTATCTCTTGTTGCATTCCATCTTTTCACCTTTGTCGCGAATTTTCTTCAAGTACAAACTCGATATTAAGTATATCAGTATACTTTTTTCTATATTGGTATATCTAATATTTAAGTTTTTCGGTTGAAATCTGAAAATTAAATATTACAAAAAGGAGAAAACACCCGCAACATT
>CAYSOY010000039.1:0-7240 GCA_964432865.1 uncultured Methanosarcinales archaeon | reverse complement strand
GGACGCTGCGGAAGAAGAATCCGCGCTTGTAGCAATGGAAGAAGACGACCTTACGGAAGACCACACTCACATGGAGATAAGCCCGCTGGACATAGTAGGTCTGATAACAAGTCTGGTGCCGTACGGAAACTACAACCAGGGTGTCAGGCTCAGCCAGGGTAGTAAGAACCAGAAACAGTCGGTCAGTTTCTACGCTGCCAACTTCTACAACAGAATAGATACGAATACAAACCTTCTGCACTACCCTCAAAAACCAATAGTCACTACGCTCACCCACGAGATAATCAATCACGAGATGCATCCTCACGGTCAGAACCTTGTGGTTGCAGTGATGCCTTATAAAGGATACAACATCGAAGACGCAATCGTTGTGAACAAAGGATCAATCCAGCGGGGCATGTCCAGAAGCACGTATTACGACCCCGTTACCGCCGAGCAGTTGACTTACAGCGGAGGTTTGAAAGACGAGATTTCTATTCCTGATAAAGATACCAAGGGCTACAGGTCCGAGGAAGACTATCGGTATCTGGAAGAAGACGGACTCGTCTCGCCCGAGGAGAAGGTTTCCGAAGGAGACGTGGTTATAGGAAAGACCAGCCCGCCGAGATTCTTGAGCAGTATGGACGAGTACAGTCTGGCTGCGAATTATAGAAGAGAGTCATCTCACAGCCTTCAGCACGGCGAAGAAGGAATAGTGGACTTCGTCACGCTCAGTGAGAACGAGGAAGGAAACAAACTGGTACAGGTACGTCTGAGAGACCAGAAAGTGCCGGAGATAGGGGATAAGTTTACGAGCCGGCACGGTCAGAAAGGAGTCATAGGATTGATAACTCCTGAATCCGATGTACCCTTCTCTGTTTCAGGGATAAAGCCGGATATAATATTCAGCCCGCACAGCGTACCAAGCAGAATGACCATAAGCCACATGTTGGAACTACTAGCGGGGAAGATGGGAAGCCTCGACGGAAGACAGGTGGACGGAACAATCTTCGACCCTGAAGAAGAAGACGAGATAAGAGAGAGACTGGGTGAATTAGGATTCAGAGAGAACGGTACTGAAGTGATGTACGACGGCATCACGGGAGAAGAGTACGATGCCAATATATACATAGGAAGCATGTATTATCTGAGGTTGAAACACCTCGTATCCAACAAGATCCATTCAAGGGCAAGAGGCCCTGTCCAACTACTCACAAGACAGCCTACTGAGGGTAAGGCGAAAGAAGGAGGTCTCCGGCTTGGAGAGATGGAGAAGGACACCTTCGTCGCCCACGGGACGAGTCTGCTCTTGAAAGAGAGATTCGACTCAGACAGCACAGTAGTCCCTGTATGCGAAAACTGCGGTATCATAGCAGTGTACGATAATAGAAAAAGCCAGTTGTTCTGTGCAGTCTGCGGTGACAACGTGGAGATAAGCAATGTGGAGATGAGTTACGCGTTCAAACTACTGCTCGACGAAATAAAATCGTTGACGCTCTTCCCGGGCATGAACTTGAAGAGCAAATACAAGTAGTAGTTCAAGCAGAGTACAGAGAACTTTAGAGAGTGTTCAAGCAAGAAATCACAAAGGAGAAAGAAGAAAAAGAGGAAAAAGAGAACAAAGTAAAGAAACAAAAAAAGACTAAAGAAAAAAGACTAACGAAAGAAACAATCAATAAGTCAATCGAAATGAACAGATGTAAAAGGTTATAAAAATGGACAACGTAATAAGTAAGAAAATAGAGGACATAGTGTTTAAGGTTATGAGCCCGAAGTTTATCAAGGAGATGGCTTCGGCAAAAATAGTCACGCCCGAACTCTACGACAAGGAAGGATATCCTGTCGATGGTGGACTAATGGATATAAGAATGGGCGTGATAGATCCTGGGTTGAACTGCAAAACCTGCGGTTCTAAACTGAAGGAGTGCATAGGCCACTTTGGCTACATAGAACTGGCGAGACCAGTAGTTCACATAGAGTTTGTTAAGTTGGTAAAAGATCTTCTGAGAGGAACGTGTAGCGAGTGCAACAGAGTGATGATCCCCGAGGATAAAATCTCAGGGTACAAGGAAGAACTGGACGAACTCTCGGAGACACTCGGACCTGTAGATAGAGCTGCGAAGGTGACAAAAATAATTTCCAGATTGAGGACAATAAAGAAATGCCCTCACTGCGACGCGAAGAACGAGAAAATAACTCTTGAAAAACCCTCAACTTATCATGAAGGCGAGAAAAGACTGACTCCGACCAAGATAAGAGCGAGGCTGGAGAGAATCTCTGACGAGGACGTCGCACTCTTCGGGATCAATCCTGAGTCTATGAGGCCTGAATGGGCTGTACTGACCTTGCTTCCTATACCGCCTGTGACTATGAGACCTTCTATAACTCTGGAGTCAGGTGAGAGAAGCGAGGACGACCTGACGCACAAGTTAGGTGACATAGTCAGGATAAACCAGAGGTTGTTCGAGAATATAAACGCGGGGGCGCCGGAGATAATCATAGAGGATCTTTGGGACCTCCTGCAGTACCACGTGACGACGTTCTTCAACAACAGCATCTCTCAACTACCCCCTGCCCGGCACAGAAGTGGACAGCCTCTCAAGACAATCAAGGACCGTATCAAGAGTAAAGAAGGGAGAATAAGAAGGAACCTCGCTGGTAAGAGAACAAACTTCTCAGCAAGGACTGTGATAAGCCCGGACCCCGGCCTGGAGATAAACGAAGTAGGAGTCCCCAAGACTATGGCTATGAAACTTACAATTCCTGAGAAAGTCACCGATTGGAACATGGACTATCTTAAAAAGTTCATCAAGAGAGGAGCAGATACGTATCCCGGAGCTAATTACATCATAAGACCTGACGGCAGAAGGAAGAGAATAACGGATGAGACAAGAGAACAACTTCTCGAAGAGTTGGAGCCTGGATTTGTAGTCGAGAGACATCTGATGGACGGGGACCTGTCTCTTTTCAACAGACAGCCCAGCCTTCACAGGATGAGCATGATGTGTCACAAGATAAAAGTCCTTCCTGGCTCCACGCTCCGCTTGAACCCAGGTGTGTGCGCGCCTTACAACGCAGACTTTGACGGAGACGAGATGAACCTCCACATACCTCAGACAGAAGAGGCAAGAGCAGAAGCGGAGATTCTGATGCAGGTGCAGACGCAGATAATAAGTCCTCGCTATGGTCTTAGCATCATAGGATGTAACCAGGATGCGATCAGCGGGAATTTCATCCTTACAAAACAACTCGGTAAGATTTCGAGAGAAGACGCTATAGAGATACTCTCAAAAATAGGCGTAGAAGACTACTCAGGTCTTCCCGATACTGAAAAAGTTTCAGGAAAAGATGTTTTTTCAGTACTCCTCCCCGATGACTTAAACTTCAAGGAGGAAGGTGACGAAGACGACCCTGGCGTAGTAGAGATAAGGCAGGGGAAACTTATCAAAGGATATCTTGGAGAGAACAACCTCGGGATAGGGAAAGGACTGCTTCTAAGAATGCTTTATAACAAGTACGGCCCTGAGAAGAGTGTCAAGTACCTCGGTATGATATACAAACTCGGTATAGAAGTACTGGAGAAGTATGGTTTTACAAGCAGAATATCCGACCTTGACCTCCCTGACAAGTCGGAGAAAAAGGTCAAAGAAATACTGGAAGACGCAGAGGACGACGTTAATGAATTAATTAAGAAGTACAGAGAAGGAACTTTGGACCAGTACCCGGGCAAAAGCCTTGAAGAGACGCTCGAGTTGAAAATACTGGAGAGGCTGAACGAAGCCAGGGACAACGCGGGAAAGATAGCTGCTGACTCAATTGATTCAGAAACCGGTACTATGACCATGGTGGAGTCGGGAGCAAGAGGAAACCTGATAAACATATCTCAGATGAGCGCCTGCGTAGGACAACAGGCTCTCAGAGGAGGCAGGATAAATAAAGGCTATAAGGAACGAACACTCTCCTGCTTCAAGAAAAATGATTTGAGTTCGAAAGCAAGAGGGTTTATAAAGAACAGTTTCAAATCAGGACTGGAGCCTCACGAGATGTTTTTCATGGCTGTGACCGGAAGAGACAGTCTGATGGATACCGCTTTGAGAACTCCTAAATCAGGATATCTTTATAGAAGGCTCTCAAACGCGCTTCAAGACCTCAAGGTCGAGTATGATGACACCGTGAGAGACGGCTCAGGAAGAATAGTACAGTTCAACTACGGAGAAGACTCTGTTGACGTCTCCAAATCAGAAGGAGGAAAGATCAACGTGAAGAAAATAATAGAGACGGAGATGTTTAAAAAGGAGTCAGCAGAGAAGAAGAAAGAATAAAAGAATATTCAATCAGATACAAGTTGTGGACGATATATATGAAGACGAAAAAAATGTTGGAGAAATACGAGGAGAAAATGCCGAAGAAGGTGATAGAGGAAATAGAAGAAGTTCTGAAAAACTTGGACGAAGACATTTCAAAAGAAAGAGCAAAGGAACTCATTGAGAAGATCTATCAGGAGTACAAAGACTCAACTGTTGATCCAGGCGAGTGTGTAGGCTTGGTCTCGGCGGAGTCCATAGGTGAACCAGGTACGCAGATGACCCTCAACACCTTCCACTTCGCAGGAGTCTCCGAGATGAATATAACCACCGGTCTTCCCAGGCTGATAGAGATACTTGACGCGAGGAAGACATTGAAGAACAGAAGGATGGATGTCTACCTTGAAGAGGAGTACAGGAATTCAGAGGATGCGAAAAGAATCGCTGAAGAGATAAAAGAGACGAGTTTCGGCGAGTTCATATCCGAGATAAGCATAAATGTGATGGACTCTGAGATGGAGATAAAACTTGATAAAGAGAAGGTTGAATCCCTCGGTTTTACTTTCAAAAAACTTTTCAAGAAGATATCCGGAAAGTTAAAAAAGTCCGATGTTGAAAAGAAAGAGAAGAACATTCTTCTAATAACTCCTGACGAGGAGAAAGTAGACGACCCTCTGAAGAGGATATACAAGTTAAAGGAGAAGATAAAAGGGTATTACATCTCCGGCGTTAAGAAAGTGGACCAGGTTCTTCCTGTCAAGAAGGATGGAGAGTTCATGGTTATAACCTCAGGCACCAACTTGAAACAAGTGTTGAAAGTGGAAGGTGTGGATAAAACACGGACGATAAGCAACGACTTATATGAGATAGAAGAAGTTTTTGGTATAGAAGCAGCGAGGAAGCACGTTATAGAAGAGACGATAAAAGTCCTGGATACTCAGGGGATAAACATCGACCTGAGACACTTAATGCTTGTAGCGGATACGATGTGCAGGTCAGGAACCCTTCAAGGAATAAGCAGGTACGGAATTGTGAAGAACAAGCCGTCTGTCTTTGCAAGAGCCTCTTTTGAGACACCTATAAAGCATCTGTTCAACGCTGGAATAAAGATGGAGAAAGATGACTTGAGGTCAGTGATAGAGAACGTTATGATAAACCAGCCTATACCTGTAGGAACAGGTCTTCCTGGACTGGTGACAAAAGTTACTGAGAAAGGAGAGGAGATAGATAAGAAAAATCTTGGGAAGACTAAGAAGAGTAAAAATAAGGATTCTAAAAGTAAAAAGGATAGTAGTAAGAAGGATAAGAAAAAGAAGAAATCTAAGAAGTCCAAGAAAAAGAAGAAAAGTTGAGATGCAAAAGTGAGAGAGTATGGATGAGAAAGAAGAATTGAAGGAACTCAGAGAGACAGACAAGTTGGTATTGGGAACGGAAAGAACAAAGAAGTTGTTGGAGAGAGGAGAACTTGAGAGAGTGTTCCTTGCAAGCAACTGCCCCGAGGAAAGAAAGAACACTCTGAAGAGACTGGGGGATATGAGCAGTACCGAAATTCTGGAGACTGAAAGCGATAATGAAGAACTTGGAGTTCTCTGTCGAAAACCGTTCAAAATAAGCGTTATAGGAGAGAAGAAATAATGAGCGGAATGAATTCCAAGATAGATAATGAGTTACTGAAAAAAATGAGTCTGTTTGAAAAAATAACAGACACCACCCCTAAAGACTGTTTTGAACGGGAGGAGATACTGTTTATAGTCCCTGAAGGAACAGCAGGAAAAGCCATAGGAAAGAAGGGGAGAAACGTGAAGAAACTTTCTAAACTCTTCGAGAAAAGAGTGAAGATAGCAGAGTTCAGCCAGGACAGAGCAGAGTTCATAAAAAATCTTCTTCCTGTAGAGCCAAAGTCCGTAAAAGAGGAGAACGGCGTAGTTACCTTGTTCGGGAAGAACAGAAATGACAAGGGCAAGATGATAGGTGTGAGAGGTCAGAATCTTAGAAAGATGGAGGACGTGGTCCAGCAGTACTTCTCGATTGAAGAGATAAAAGTCAAATGATAAAAGTCAGGGAGTAGAGCAACCAAAAGATTAATAAAAAGAGAAGGAGAACTCACAGGATAGTGATATAAATTGGGAAAGAAACCATCCGGGCTTAACGCCGCTGCGAAGTTGAAAGAGAGAAGAAAGGAGAATCGTAAAAAGAGCAAGTGGTATGCCAAGAAAGTTTTAGGATTGAAAGAGAAGTCCGATCCTTTGGAAGGGAGCAGTCAGGCAAAGGGAATTGTGCTTGCAAAGATACAACTTGAAGCAAAACAGCCCAACTCCGCCCTGAGAAAATGTGTTAGAGTACAATTGATAAAGAACGGAAAGCAAGTATCTGCTTTTCTTCCGGGCGAAGGCTCCAGTAAGTTCGTAGACGAACACGACGAAGTCACAATAGAATGCATCGGCGGTGGCATGGGAAGAAGTAAAGGAGACCTGCCGGGCGTGCGGTGGAAGGTCATAAAGGTAAACGACCAGAGTTTAGAAGCACTTCTTTCAGGAAAACTTGAGAAAGCAAGGAAGTAGAGCAGTTCATAGAAGAATAACAAGTTACAAATCAAATTACAAATGATATGTTAAACACTTCTCAAATAATTTTAAAAGAGCACTTTTTTACAGGCTACCTCTGGAGGAGTGAGTCGCAGTTCATTTCTTTAACCTCCTCTATGTCGAACAGTTCCAGGATTGTAGGAGCTACACTCCCCAGCACTCCGCCGTCTCTTAGCAGGCGTTCCTCCTCTGATAGAAGAATACATGGGACAGGGTTCATCGTGTGGCTTGTCTCCGTCCCATCACTCATGTCCTCGCAGTTTCCGTGGTCTGAGACAATCATTACCTCGTAATTCCTCTTCTCCACCTCTTCAACAATTCTTCCAAGACAGTTATCTACGACCTCCATAGCCTTGACTGTTTTTGAAAAGA
>CAYSOY010000038.1:0-7328 GCA_964432865.1 uncultured Methanosarcinales archaeon | reverse complement strand
AAGGTTATTCTCCATTTTACTAATATGTGCTGAAACAGTGCTTTTCTTACGTTCGAGATAGTCGGCAATCTCAGTGACTGTGTTCGCCTCGCCATCCCTGATTAATTCAAGTATCTCATGTTTTTTAGAGTCTTTATTAACCAATTTGTCCAAGTTGAATTTTAGTATAGGAAGTTCCTTTAACTCCATCCCGTCCTCTTTTTTAAAAACGTAGTATGCTCTGTTGGAATTGAACGAGGCAAGTATGTAACAGCATAGACTCATAACCTTTGTGCCTCCAGACACGTTGTATATAATGTCGGAGTATTTCTCATACAGTTCTACTAATCTGTTTAAGCAGTCGTTAAGATTTGAAGGATCTACAAGTATTATTTCAGAATCATAGATTTCTTCAAACTTATCTTTGCACTCTTCCGCTATTTTTTCAGTTTTTTCAGAGGCGATGTAAATAATCTTGTCAACATCCAGTCTTCTAATCCCTTCGTATATCGGTTCTTTCTGTTCTCCTACAGTAACTGCTAACACATTCATACATCTATCCTCTTAGATAAAAAGAAATCAAGGCCGGTAAAAGGTTTTAGAATTCTCGACATGAGACATCTTATCCCGGCCTTTTTAGAATTAAGCCATCTTCTTATAAAGATGGTCCTCTCCAAAACCGGTAGGTCTTTTTTTCCTTTTACCATTCTATCACCTCGTATTTCATTCAAGTTTGAAAATCATTCTTTCTTTTACCTTACTATTTGTAAAAATCTTAGTTTTTTATTAATTTTTTGGCTAACTATTAGTTTAACCACCTAACTATTTATATTAACTGTCCAAGTCGTTTATGTTGGAACTCTTCGTTTTAATCATGAATCCCATCCCGTAAGTGTTTCTTTCGCCGAATCCAACTTCGTATCCTAAGTGGAATATTTTGTTTTGAAGTTTACTTATTGCTCCAAGTTTAAATCGGAGTTGGTTTCCTATAACTTTGAAGTTGTGCTTCTCATCATCTTTGTAGATGTTCATCTCTACAGATACAAAAGAGTTCTCCTTGGCTTCTACAAGACAATTTTTGAAAAGGTCATATTTCATATCTACGTCTCCTTCTTTAAACTGGTTGTACTTTCTAATAAGATTGATCTTTAATTTTTCAAGAAACTCCTCTTTCTCCTCTAAAAAGTTCAAAGCCTTGTAACCACCCTTTTTTGATTTTGTAACATTAATAAAAGTTGGTGATTCCAATATGCTAAACGGTCTAATCTTTTCACTTTCAATAACCTTGTAATTATCCAGTGTAAAAGAATACTCTCCTAAATTAATATGTTCTCCTTCGGAGATGTTAAAAAATATTGTTTGAATAAAGTTCTCATCCGGACTGCTCACCCAAACTTTATAGATATTTCCTTCTTTTATTTCTTCTTTTTTTATTGGGTATAGGTTTCCGAAGCAGAAAGGTTTGAATTCTTTTTTAGAGTGTAAATCATCGAATTTGGTTCCTTTTAATTTTTTATAAATCCATCCGTGCATTCCAGTATAGTATTTAGAATTATTGGTTTTGTTCTGAACTACATCTTTATTAGCTTCCAACTTAAGTAATAATCTTATTTTAAAACCACCTTCTATATTTTTTTGGGAATAGAGTTTTTTATTTAAATCTTTCTACGGATTCAATAATTTTTAGGTTAAGTTTTTGATTAGAGTTCATCTGAAGTCTTCTTTTTTGTATTTTTTTAACAGTTTTTTTATTTTTTTGTTTTTTATTTTTTTTAGTTTTATAGTTGTGTTGAATGATTGGTTATTAGAATATTTGTGATCTTTTTTCGTATAAACTATGAATATTTTGTTATTGTCCCATGTGAAGAATTTTTGTATTTCTATGTTTTTTTCGTTCTTCTTTTTTTCAAGCCATTCTTCTAATTCTTTTTTTAGTTTATAGAGTTCTTCATCGTATTTTGGGTTTTTTCCGTGTAATATCTTTGCTAGTTCGTTCAGTCCTATTATGCTATTCAGTTTCTTCTTGGTTTTTCTTGAGTAGTATTCATAGTCTGTTCTGCTTATTGGTTTCTCTTCTAACATTCTTTTAATTATCTGTTTTTCTTTTTTTGTGAATAGTCTTGATAGGTGTTTTTGTTCTTCTCTTTCTTTATATGCTCTTTCTTTATCTATCAACAGGTCTTGTTTGGTTTGTAGTTCGAACTCGTCTCTGAACTCTTTATAATCTAATTCTTTGTTGCTTTTATACTTTGGTATATCTATCTTTATATTGAATTCTTCAAAGATTCTTGATGTTATGTTTAGTATCTCGTATAGAAGATCTTTTTTATCTGTTCTTTCTATTAACTTGGCTGGTTCTATTTTTTTTGTATAGATTAGGTAAGGTATTGCTTTTAGATATCTTGTGTTCTCTGTTTTTAGAATGTCGATTATTAAATCTTCTTCTTCATCGGTTTTTCCTAACATTCTGTATCCTGCTTTTTGGATTCTGGAATCTATTTCTTCCATTCTTTGACCTCTTTTAGTAATTCTTCACTTATTCTTATATTCCATTCTTTAAATTTTATATCTATTAGGTCTAATAATTTTTGTTTATAATTTTTTACTGTTGATTGTTTCATTGTTCTTTTATATCTTTTAGTAAACTCTCTAAGATTTATGTCTTTATATTCCAAGATACTTTTTATGTCTTGAAAATCTCTTTTATCTCCTCTTGCTAATTTACTGATTATTATGTCTTCTAATGGTATAACATATAGTTTTATTTTTCCAATCTCTTTTATCAGTTCTGCTTCTGTTATGGCTTCTGGCAATAGTTCTGTTCCAAGTATGTGTGAGCCGTGAAACATATCGAATGCGAGACCTTCTTGTGTATACCATCTTCTTCCTTTTCTTTGAAAACCTAAATCATCAAATATTTTACATATGTATTTATACTCTTTTTCAGATTCTATATTTACATCTATGTCCAGAGTTGAGTTCTTAATATTGAGTATTGTTAGTGCAGTTCCGCCCAAAGCATATATTTTTATCTCTTTGTTCACATACTTAGTTATAGATTTTATGAATTCAAATAGTTCCTCTGCTCCTAACTCTCTTTTATTATGTGCCATGTTCTATTAGAAATAAGAAATACTATATAAATCTTTCTATTTTTGTATGTATTTATACAATTTTTGTATAATTTTATAATTATGTCGGAGACGAGCCCAAAACTTTGTACTTTAGTGCATTGATACGGGCTCGTCTCTGAGCATCCTAAAAATCCTCTTCTGAAAGAAAGTGTCCGATCAAACCACACACTTCAGTGTGTGGTAGGACACTTTCAGAGGATTTTTATGATATTTATATATCGTTCTTTAGAAAAAAAAATCTCGAAGAACTATTCTTACTTATTATCAGATACTTTTCATAAACACCCTTTATATTATACAAGCTCTTCCATGTCTTCCGAGATGTTTATGTTAGAAATCTTTTTATCGGTCATTGCCTCGTCCTTCATCTCAGGGAGTTCGTCCCTGTAAATTTCTCTCTCTTCTTTGTAGAATAGACCTATAGGTATGTCTTCTCCGAACTCACCCGCCTTCTCAAAAGCCATGGTCTTGTGAGTCTCGTCGTAGCCACCCACCGCTGAAAGTTTATAAACTCGCTCCTTGAACCAATTGTAGGTGTTCACTTTGTTCATGGAGACGCACGGCTGAAAGATGTCTACGAATCCAAACCCTCTATGATTAATAGCTTTCTTCATCAACTCTTTAAGATGGGAGGGCTCGCCTGCAAACCCCCTCGCGACAAAAGTGCCGTCCATGCTCAACGCGGTTCTCAAAGGATTCAGAGGGGGCTCTATCTGACCATAAGGTGTGCTCTTGCTCTTGTAACCCTTCATACTCGTAGGGCTACTCTGCCCCTTAGTAAGTGCAAAAACCTGGTTGTTCTGGACGAAGTAGGTTATGTTGAGGTTCCGCCTGAATGCCTGAGCGAAGTGGTTGAACCCCTCATAATAGCCGTCGCCGTCACCACCAACAACTATAACATTCAAATCCTTGTTAGCCAGGTGTAACCCCTCGGCTACCGGGAGAGCCCTGCCGTGCAGAGAGTGGAACCCGTAAGAGTCGAAGTACTGCGGGAGTTTGCTACCACACCCGATACCACTAACTATCACCGTGTTCTCCGGCTCCAGACCAAGTTCGGCAACTACTTTCTTCAGAACGCTGAGTATCGAGTAATTCCCACAGCCGGGGCACCAGACGCACTCCTCTTCAGTATCCAGTTCTGACGGGTCGTAACTCATCTTTTCAAAGCCTCCAATACACTGTCCGATATCTCACTGGGATAAAACGGCCTCCCTGTATACTTTAGTATTTGATGGTCGCTCTCCTGCAGAGTCTTCTCCCTCAGCACGGAAGAGAACTGTCCCTGACTGTTCGCCTCTACCACCACGGAGAACCTGCTCTTTTCAAGAACGCTCTTCACCTTGTCGGCGGGGAAAGGAGAGAGGAACTTCACTTGTAAGAAGTTGGCAGTGACGCCTTTGCTCTTCAATATCTTCATCGCCTCGATTATAGGTCCTTTACTGCTTCCGTAGGAGATGAAAGTCACGTCTGCCTGAGAAGGACCGATGACCTCGGGCTTGGGGATCTCCTCCTCTGCAGACTTCAGTTTTCTGTTGCGCTTGTTAACCATCTTAAACCTGTTCTCCTCGTCTTCTCGTATAAACCCTTCTTCGTTGTGCTCGTCGCTTGAAGCAACGTGTTCGCCTCCCGGCACTCCTGGAACTGTCCTGGGACTGACCCCGTCTTCAGTATCTTCGTACCTCTTCAACTGCGAAACCTCCTCTTCTGAGACGCCTTGGTCGAACAGTTTCCCTCTCTCCACCTGTAAACCTTCTGTATCAAAAGGTTCGTAAGTCCAGGAACTCGTGCCGAGGAACTTATCCGAGAGAACAACAACTACTAACTGGTACTTCTCCGCCAGGTTGAAAGCTCTGAAAGTCTCGTAGAACATCTCCTCGGGGTCTCCGGGAGCCACGACTACTTTTGGAAACTCTCCGTGACCTGAGTTGAGAACAAATTTTAAATCTTCCTGACCGGTCCTGGTAGGAAGACCAGTAGCGGGTCCAGGCCTCTGAACCTCCGCCACTACCAGAGGAATCTCCAACAACCCCGCCAGGCTGAGCGCTTCGTTCATCAGAGCAAACCCTCCGCCGGAAGTCGCGGTCATACTCCTCGCACCAGCAAAAGAGGCGCCGAGAGCCATGTGGATAGCGGATATCTCGTCCTCTGTCTGCTTGACGCATATATCCTTTGAACGCTCTTTCTTAGCTAAAGTATGTAAGTATCCGGAAGCAGGAGTCATCGGATAAGCAGAGTAGAACTTCACCCCCGCCTTTACAGCTCCAAGAGCGGAAGCAGTAACTCCATCTACAAACATTCTGTCCGAAGCCTCCACAGGTTTTAACCGGTTGTTGCAGATGTTTTTGTTCTTCTGCTTCTTCTCGGCCAGTGAGTACGCCTTTTTAGCTACTGCTATGTTCTTCTCCACCACGCCTTCGCCCTTGTCGGAGAACTTTTCTGAGACGACCTGTTTTAAGAGTTTGAAGTCGTATCTGAGAAGGCCGAAGCAGGCTCCTACAATCGCCATGTTCAGCATCTGAACCGTACCGCCCGCCTCTTCTATTATGTCTTTGGATGGTACGCCGAAGAGAGTGAGGTCTTCCCTGCCGAGTTCCTCCTTACTTATAGAGAACTTGCTTGAGTCGTAGACTATCACTCCTCCGCTCACCAACTGCTCTTCGTGTTTGAAACAGGTCTCCTTGTTAAGAGCGGCTACCATGTTGAGAATTCTTATATGAGAGTGGACTCTGTCAGGCTCGACCCTGACCCTGTACGTGTTGTGCCCTCCTCTTATCAACGAAGGGATTTCGTTATTTGAAAAAACGTGGAGTCCTCCTCGAGAACAGGCTTTGGAGAAGATCTCTCCCGCGGAGAGGATGCCGTAACCAGCAGGTCCTCCGAGCAACCACGAAAGTTTGTTCACCTCTATAATCTCCACCTCTATTTATCCAAAAAAAGTTTTTTTTCTCAAACAAATCTTTTAGAGTGAGTAATACTATTATTTTATAAACCTTGTGGAAAAAAAATTTACCAACTCTCTAAAGTTATAAAAAAAGTAATCACTTCTCTTTGAAAGTCAGAACCTTGTTCTTCAAATTGTCATCAGCCCAGTCTGAAAAATCATCGTAGCCCTCCAACTCGTCCTCGGAAGGAGTAAACCCCATCTCCTTCGCAGTGGCGTAGTCAATCATTACAACTCTGTTCTTGTTAAAAAAAGTCGTCCCGCTCTTCCTCACCTTGCCGGACAAGCAGAAAAGATTCTCCTTACTAAACCAACCAGTCTTCACCTCTTGCTTTCCAACACTTTTAACCTTGAAATAAACTTTCTCCACCATAAAAAACCTCTTCTCAAGCAATGAAAAACATCTTCCACTTATAACTCTTTGGCTTTTCTAAGCATCTGAACCTCTTCGTCTGCAGGGACAACCCAGATCTTTACAGAAGAGTCTCTCTTATGAACAGCCTTCTTCACATTCTTCTTAAAATAGTTCTTCCTCCCATCCAAGTCCACCCCTAAGTGCTCCAGAGAGTTACAGACGTCTCTTCTCAAGTAATAAGCGTTCTCGCCTATGCCACCTGTGAATACAAGGCAGTCGAGCCCTCCGAGGACCGCGTGGTAAGAGCCTATGTACTTTATTAAGTCATAAGTTAGTAGAGAGATCGCCAGTTCAGCATCACTATCCCCCTCCTCTGCTCTCTCGTGTATCTTCCTCATGTCACTCTCGCCGGTCAAGGCTTTCAACCCCGAGTTTCTATTAAGAAACTTATGAATAGCACCTGCACTAACACCTGTCTTTCTCTGAAGAAAAGGAATTATATCCGGGTCTATCCTGCCGGAACGAGTCCCCATAACAACGCCTTGCAAAGGAGTAAACCCCATACTTGTATCTATTGACCTGCCGTTCTTAACAGCGGTGACAGAAACCCCGCCTCCGACGTGGCAGGTCACGACGTTCTGGAAACGCTTTCTGGAACCCTTGCACGCCTCTTCGTAGACGTACTCGTGGTTTATCCCGTGAAAACCATACTTCCTTATGCCGTACTTCTCCACAAATCTCTTTGGAATAGGATAAGTATAAGCCACTTCAGGAAGGGTTTTATGAAAAGCTGTGTCGAAAACAGCTACATTGTCTGCAGAAGAAAAAATATCTCTACAAGCCCTAACACCCTCCAAGTTATAAGGGTTGTGAAGAGGAGCCAAGTCATCTAACAAAGAAAGTTTTTTCAAAACCATAT
>CAYSOY010000037.1:7441-8047 GCA_964432865.1 uncultured Methanosarcinales archaeon | reverse complement strand
AAAAAAATAAAGTTTTAAAGGTATTTTTCTAATGTATCTTTTACAAAACCTGCACTATAACCTGCAAGTGCGCTTGTATTAAATATAGCAATGTTTGGAATATCTTCTTCAATAATTTCATTAGACTTTTGTCCTCTAACATTACAATATAAATCTCTCAAACCTGATTTTACAACATTAGCAGTGCCCAAAGCCATGAGTTCGCTATATTGATGAAGATTATTAAGTTCTCCCCTATTTTGTTGAATAGATAAACCAATTCCCACTCCTGCAAGGATAGTCGCAGCAGTTGTTAGAGTGATTTTTTCAAGTTTTGATGGTTGTTCTAAAACATTATCCATTTCATTCCCTCTCTAATAGTATTTATAACTTAAGAATAGTTAATAACTTATAAATCTTTCTGTTAAACTTTTTATTGGAAAATAAAAAACTATTTCTATAAATTATGAAAAACTTTTTCTCAACATTCCCTACTCTCTGCTCTCCAAAGCTGTAAGTGCTACCAGGTCGACTATGTCCTCTACACTGCACCCTCTTGACAGTTCATTAACTGGCTTCTTCAACCCTTGGATTATCGGTCCCAGAGCCTGCGCTCCTGCCAGCCTC
>CAYSOY010000037.1:6987-7365 GCA_964432865.1 uncultured Methanosarcinales archaeon | reverse complement strand
TATACGAGATGTTCCCTGAGTTCAGGTTGGGGAACACCAGCACTGTGGCATCGCCGTTTATCACGGAGTTAGGGGCTTTCCTCTCTGCGACCTCCGGCACGATAGCAGTGTCTACCTGTAACTCACCGTCTATAACCAGGTCAGGGTCTTTCTTCTCCGCAACCTCCACTCCCTCTCTCACCTTCTCTATCACCGGGTGCGAGGCTGAGCCTTTCGTGCTGAAGGAGAGCATAGCCACCCTTGGCTGTATCCCGAACTTCTTAGCCGTCTCCGCGCTGTCCACGGCTATCTCTGCAAGGATTTCAGATGAAGGATCTATGTTTATAGCGCAGTCTGCAAAAACCATCGTCCGGTCGTCCAGCACCATGAAGAAAAGAC
>CAYSOY010000037.1:0-6977 GCA_964432865.1 uncultured Methanosarcinales archaeon | reverse complement strand
TGATAACCCTTCTTCGTCTCTATAATCTTAAACGCCGGTCTCAACGTGTGAGGAGAAGGACTGTCTGAGCCTGATACCAAGCCGTCGACCTCTCCGCTCTGAAGAAGCATTATCCCGAAGTAGACAGGTTTTTTTATCAACTCCCTCGCTTTTTCAAGAGTCATTCCTTTGTGCCTTCTCTTGTAGAACAGTTTCTCGGCGTACTCGTCTGCTCGGACGTCGTGCTTTGGATCCAGTAACCTTGCCTCTCCTCTGCCTCCGTCTATTCCGAAATTGAGCCCAGATTCGAACATCTTCCTACTTACCTCGCCTCGATCCCCTAAAATAGTGACTCTGGCAAGGTCTTCTTTCAGAACTGCGTCTACTGCTTTCAGAACTCTGGGGTCTTTGCTTTCAGGCAGAACTACGTGTTTCTCCAGGTCAGCAACTTCTTTTTTTATGTCTTTCACGAACTCTCTCAAAAAACCTCACCTCTTTTCTCCCTTCACCGCCTCTACACTGAGTAAAATTAGTAAAGTTGTTCAATTAATAAAGAACAGTGTTTTTATATTTTATGTTTTCCTTCTTCGTCATTCTGTTTTTTCACCTTCTTTCTCCTCCTCTTCACTGATGTACAAGCTTTTCTTCAGAAGTTTCAAAGCCCTCTCCACGTCTCCCTGGTTGACCTCTCTTCTAAGATTCATCCGGGCAGAGGCTTTAGCCAGCCGTATTATGCCCACGACCAGGCGCGGATTTACCTCTGTGAGGAAGTTCTCCTCGTCCTCCTTCGCATCCTCTACGAAGTTGACAACCATCGGCTCGTATTTCTTGTCAAAGGTTACTTCGAGTGACTCGGCGTATTTGACGTAGTCGGAGATAAACTCTGTTCGGTCGTCAGACACCTCTTTTTCAGAGTTAGAAACTATCTTCTTAGTAATCTCTGAGAACTTCTTCTTACCAGGCTTCCGTATCATGAAGACAAGGTGGAACCTTGAGAGAAGTGCAGAGTCGAAAGGAAGCTGTTTTTTCAAAATCTCAACTTTATCCCCAATAAACCTATCCCCATCGGGGTTGGCTGTAGCCAACACTCTGACCTCTGCGTCGAACTTCTTATGAGTCTTCCCTTTGTCGTAAGTCACAATCCCTTCCTCCATCGCACTGTAGAGAGAGGCTCTGTCTTTCTTCTTCAACAAGTTCAACTCATCTATACAGCATATTCCGCCATCAGCCCTTGGCAACAGCCCTTTAGTAACCTCGTCTCCAGAAACAGTGACCGACAAGCCCACGCCTGAAGTACCGCTACCCAGTCCAAAACTGCTTATCGGCGCGGTCCTCTCCACGCTTCTAAGAATCTCCGTCTTCCCCGTACCCGGGTCTCCCAACAACAGTACGTGAACTGGCTCTTTTGCAAAGAGTTGCAGAGCCACTGCTCTCTTCACAAATTCAAGCCCTACTATGTTCGGAGCTATGGCTTCAACTATGTACTCCTCTGCTTTCTCAGAGAACTTGTTGAAGAGGTCCAGCATGAAACTCTCTTTGACCTCGTTGTTCACGTTCGCCACGAAGTCAACCACGTCTTCGTCCTCCACAAGTGTGTTTACCTGGGCGTATCTCGTTCTCTCCGAGCAGTCGGGGGGAGCGCCTGAACTCTCCGTGTAAAGCCCAACGCGCCTCAACCTCAAAAGATATTTTAAATCCTTGTACTGCTCTCTGCCGAGGTGTTTCTCAAAGAAAGAAAGTTGCTTCTTCTGCTCCTTCTTCAAAGGGAGTAAGGCTTTCACCAGGTCAAAAATCGATTTTTTCATCTTAACACAGTACTATCTAAGAAGTTATTAATAAAGTTTGTTGAAAAAACCTTAAGAAAAAACTAAAAAACATTAAAAAAAGATGTGAGAAGGAGTTCATAACAACTCAAACTACTATGAACTCTCATCGTGAACTCTCAACAGCCGAGTAGTTCGTGACTAAACTCGGAGTTAAACCCTGCTCTCAATTAACTTCTACTATTTTAAGATCGAAGTTGAGCGTCTTCCCCGCCAGCGGGTGGTTCAAGTCGAGTTTCAGTTTCTCATCGCCTACGTTAACAACTGTCGCAGGAGCCTGCTTGCCATTAGGAAGAGTCATTCCAAGCACCATTCCTTCCTTGACCTCTTGGTCATCGGGAAGTTCGCTTTTAGGCACTTCTTGGACCAACTGAGGGTTTCTATCGCCGTAAGCGTTCTCTGGTTCAAGAGTCACCTCTTTCTCTTCTCCTTCTTCCATTCCTATCACTGCGTCGTCGAACCCTTCGACAACCTGCTTGGCTCCTACTTCGAACTCAAGTGGCTCTCCTTGTTTTTCAGAACTGTCGAAAACTTCGCCGTTCTGAAGAGTTCCTTCGTACTCAACTTTTATCTTGTCTCCTTCTTCAATTCCCATTATCTCACCTTGTACATATCTAATCTGTTTTTTTCATTGTTCTTTCTTTCAAAGAGCAGAATAGACCCTTCTTTTATAAGAGTTGTTGTTTTTTCCAAAGAAAAAGGGCTAAAAAGCAGTATAATACCAGCCTAACATAATGTTAGAAAAAGAAAATCTTATTAGAGTTTTGCATTGTTGCCGAGAGCGACGAGAATAAAGTAGAGAGGTACTACCAAGAGAAGAAAGCCGAAACCGACGACAGAGAATATGACTTCGAAGCCGAAGGTCTGGGCGATGTAAGCCCCGACTGGGACCAAGAGAAGATAGGGAAGAGCCATGAATAAGCCCACAGAGGCAAAGAACCTCTTTCTCTCCTTCCCGCTCATCAACTTCCTTGCGAGGAGGCTTTGAGAGAACCCTACCATCGCACTACCCGCTACGGAGAAAGCGTTGGCTGCAGCTATAGAGGATAACTCGGGGTTGAATACTAAGGTCAGAGGCATTATTGCCATAAGCATAGCGCCGAATACAAGCGTCGGGGTAAGGCCGATAGCGTTCTTTATCTTCGAGGAGAAAACAGGGCCGAGAAGACCAACGAAGAGAAGTCCCTGGAAGAAGATGAGTTCAAGAGCAACTGTCATAAAGCCTCCGATGGGCAAGGAGTTGAACTTTCTGTAGATGAATATTCCGTAGTAGGAGTTGCCCAGGACTTCAAGAAGGCCCGACACTGCGATAGCAGAGAAAAGAAAGACGTGTTCAGACCCGTGGAAAACAGCGGAGTTCTTTATCTTCTTCACATATCTCTTCACGAATTTCCAGAAGTCCACGCTCTTCTTAGAACTTGACTCGCCGACGCGGGAGAGGAGGTAGCCCGAAATTATGAAAGCGAAAGCGGTGATTTCGAAAGAGAGCAGGTAGCCGTCCAGAACAAACTCGAATGTTAAAAAGGATATCTTCACGTTCTGAACCTGGTCTATGAACCACGCGGAGACCAGCATTCCAACCCCGGCTATCAGGACGCCGTAATAACTTATGTTCCTCAAGAAGTGGTTCCTTCTCTCTTTCTTCAAGTTCCTGCTGAAGAACTCCTTGTGGAAGTCTCCGCGGACTACTATTCCCGCCGACCCAACTATCAGAGCAGTGGAGAAGAGCCAGATGTTCTTGGTGAAAGTCGCCCACGCCATGAACAAGAAACTGAATCCGAAGATTATGCCTGCGGAGCTGATTACCTTGTTGGAGAAGTCGCTTATCTTCGCGTACTCTTTCAGGAATACGGAACTGAAGGAGGAAACAACGCTTTTTATTCCGTTTACCAGGCCTATTATGAAGAGGTTGGCTCCTGCGAGGCTGAACAGTATGTTTATGAACTGAGGTGGAACGAAGCCGAACCCTATTCTATCCAGCACCTCTTTCAGTCCGAAAAGTCTCGTTCTCTTCTTGTTAAGAACTCTCTTCTTCTTGAAAGTCTCGTCCGTGACTTTATTGAGCGCTCTCTCAATGTCCTCTTCCAAGAAACCCTGCTCCACCATCTCCGCTTTTATCTTTGAGGGAGCCTTCTCTTTCTTTATGGAAGACTTCACTGATTCCAAAAGGTCTTTATCCATACTATGAGTATTCCAAAAAAGGATTTATAAAGTTAATGTTTTTTTAGAGAAAGAGAGGTGTAGAAGAGTTGTGAGTTGTGGTGAAGAAGAGATTCAAACATTCAGTTCTTTCAGTATCTCCTCTGTGACCTCTTCTATGCTCTGCTCGCCGTCTATCCTAACCAGTTTTTCCTCGTAGAAATCCAGCAACGGTGCTGTCTTTTCATGATATATCTCCAGCCTCTTCTTTACGGTTTCAGGATGGTCATCCTCCCTGGTGACAAGTTCTTCTCCGTCAAAGTCGCACCTCCCCTCTACCTTGGGCGGGTCGTACTTCACGTGGTAGTTCGCCTCGCACTTCGGACAGACTCTTCTTCCGCTTACTCTCTCCAGTGAGGTCTCGTCACTGACATGAAGATATATTACTTTATCTATATCTGTAATTTTTTCAAGAAACTCTGCCTGATCCTCTGATCTGGGATAGCCGTCCAGTATGAATCCATCTCTGTTCTCCTCTACAACCTGCTTTACTATTCTTTTGTTCAATTGTTCAGGAACAAGTTCTCCTCTATCCATAAACTTCTTCAACTTCTTCCCCAGTTCTGAGCCGGACTCCGCCTCTTTTCTAAAAATCTCGCCTATAGAAATATGGGGAACTCCCAACTTCTCCGAGATTATCTCCGCCTGTGTTCCCTTCCCTGAGGCTTGAGGCCCCATTATAACAAGTTTCATAAAAAAAACCTCTATATCTCACTATATCTCATCCAGTATACTTCTCAAGTTAAAAGGTATATAAAACTTTTTATTACAAAACTTTTTCTTACCTTTTCCTCATTTTATGTTTTTAAATTATTTTTATTTATCATTTTTATCTCTAAACTGGTTATTATAAAAATCTTCCATCTTTTCCATCATCTTTCTCCTCTCAATAAGTTAAGCCATATTTGTTTCAACTTAACTATTTAATTATTCTAAAAATATGATCGAACAAAAGTTTTGTTTTATCTGATAAAGAATAAGAAAAGTTACTCTCCCTCCATTCTAATACTGTCATTCTTATACTTCCCATTATTATAGTGGCAAAAGTATCAGGATTAACTTTTTTATCAAAAACGTTTTCTTCCTTCCCCTTCTTAATAATTTTTATTAATTGTTCTTTCTTTTTTCTTCTATGCCTAGTAAAATATTTTTCAATTTTAGGATATTCTGTAAAAAGTTCGTGGTGAAAAAGCATCGAAGTGATTTCCCGGTTGTTTTCTATTTTTGTAAAAACACTTTCAATGAATCTTTTTAGTATTTTGTCCGATGATGCCTTTTCAATATTTTTTGGAGAAGTAGGGTCTAATGAAAACACCTTCTTTGCCATCTTTTCAATAACTTCTTTTTTAGATTTAAAGTGCTTATAAACAGCTGCTTCAGTAATTCCTATTTTATCAGCTATGTGTCCCATGGTTAATTTTGATTTTCCTTCTTCATGGAGAATATTTAGGCCTGTGTCAAGTATTTCTCCACGTCTTTCTTTTCCAGGTTTTTTGTTCTCCATCTTACTTATTAAGTTAGTCTTCCCTAACATTTATAAAGGTATCGATTTTATTAAGATATATGAAAAGAAAAATATTGTTATTCGGAATGTTATTCGGAGTATTCTTATTATTAATACCTGCCGTTTTTAGTATAGCAGAACCAGGTATGGTTGTAGAAAAAATTACTCCTCAACCAGCAGATCCGGGAGAGACGGTAAGTGTCAATGTAATAACAAGAAACACAAGAGAGACTTCTTATGATTTTAATCCTGTAGAGGTTGAAACACCAGAAAAAATCGAATTTTTAGGTCGTTCATCAAAGGAAGAACCATTTAATCTATGTGAAAATTGTCAAAGGGCAGAAACTTTTTATTTTAAGGTTTTAGAAAATGCAAATTCAGGAAAATACCCAATCTTATTTTATTTTACAACCGTCGAAGGAAATGGAATAAAGAAAAACATCTCTCTAGAAGTAGATGGCACACCCAAAATTGTGATTTTACCAAAGGAAACTAAAATTTCTCCCGGTAATAAGTTGAATTTCAGTTTAAATTTAAAAAATGCTGGTGCCGATACTGCCTCTAATTTAGTAGTTGATTTATCAGGAAAAGACGCCTTTTCTATTCAACCCTCTTATTTAACCTTAGGTTCCTTAGAACCAGGTGAAGAAATACTTCAACACTTAAGTCTTAAGGCCGATAAATCTCTCGACGCTGGCCTGTATAACTTTGAAATAATTAGTAATTATAGAGATGAAGATAGAAGTATAAACGATTCTTCAAAAATTTCAATCGAAGTATTAGAAAAAGCAGAAACAGTCATTTCCGATTTAAAAATTGATGATTTAGTACAAGGAAAAGAGACAGAGGCAGTTGTAGAAGTAGAGAATTTAGGTCCAGGAGAAGCAGAAAAAATCATATCTCAATTTTCTTGTCAAGGTGCAGAAGTAACCAATAACAAATCATTTATTGGACAGTTAGATGAGGATGAAAGCGTTCCCACCTTGTTTCGTTTAACTCCTAAAGACTCTCAGATAAAATGTACTCTCGATCTCTCTTATGAAGATAATCGAAAAAGATCTACTTCAGAAACATTTGTTCGTTCTGTTGATAACTCGCCATTTCCAGTAGTGACTGTTCTTGGAATAGGGCTTTTACTTGGCATAGGAGCCATTTATTATTGGAAGAAACGAAAAGAAAGAAGCGGGGAGGAAGAGATCTAAACTTATTTTTTAGAAACCAAAAAAAATGATGTTAAAAAAGCTTAAATTTATTTGGATGCTCGCGAAGAGAGATCTTTTAGAAGAGAAAAAAATAACTATCGTAGTAATTGCTATGTTGAGTTTTGCTTTTCTAAATTTAGCCTTTTTTCCAGCATTTATTGATGGTCTTACTAATACGTTTAACCAAGGAGTTATAGAAACAGAGATAGGTCATATTTCAGTAACTTCAGAAGATGAATTTATAACAGAAGCTGACGCTGTAGCGAATAA
>CAYSOY010000036.1:5423-8537 GCA_964432865.1 uncultured Methanosarcinales archaeon | reverse complement strand
AAATTTAATATAGTATTTTTGAAATTGTACAAGTCTATTTTTTGAGCCAAGTCAGAAGTTAGTTCTAAATTTAATATAGTATTTTTGAAATTTATAAGATGTGTAAGTGGCGTTGTGAGGATGGAGAGTTCTAAATTTAATATAGTATTTTTGAAATACAGCTTACATAGGCGGTTACGAAGCGAGTGTTGTGAGTTCTAAATTTAATATAGTATTTTTGAAATTGATTTAAATCAGACTTTGATGGACGAACTCGATGGTTCTATACTTAACATAGTGTCTTTGTATTGGTTATGGTTGTTTTTCTTTTTTTTTCTATATTGAAGTTTATTCTTTTGTTTTTCTCTTTTTTTGTTCTTGTTTTTTTCTAAATCTGTTTTGGTTTTTTTTCCATTAAATATTTAAATACGTTGTTCTTCTTTTGGAGCAGGTGATCGGTTTTGGGAGGAAAGAAAAAAGATAAGAGCGGTAGTAATGATGATAATAATTCATTGAAATTGAAAGTGGCGGAGGCGATGCAGGACGACGTTAATAAAGGCGTTGTCAGGATAGATACTTCTATGATGAAGAAGATCGGTATAAGGCCTGGAAGCATGGTGACTCTAAATGGTGAGAACGAGACCGTTGCTATTGTTGACAGGGCTTTGCCAGGTGACATCGGTTTAAACATAATAAGGGCCGACGGCCTCACGAGGAGAAACGCCGGCACCACGATAGGAGAGTTTGTAAAGGTCTCCAAGGCGGATGTGAGGGAGGCAAAAAAGGTGACTATAGCTCCCTCAAAAAAAGGAGTGATGGTGAGGGCCAGCCCTAACATCTTCAAGAAAGGTCTTCTCGGAAGAGGTGTTACCAAGGGAGATCTTGTTAGTTTGGGCGGTACTAAGAGGAGGAAGACTACTCTTTCTGACTCGGACAACCCTTTCTTTGACGACAGTCTGTTCTCCATGCTTGACGACTTGTCCATGGGCTTGGGACTCGGCGACTTGAAGTTTGTAGTTGTGAAGGCAAACCCGAAAGGCCCTGTGGTAATCACGGAGAAGACCGAGGTAGAGTTCAACCCAGAAGCTATAGAGGTGAAAGAAGAGTCTCAGACAGACATAACTTACGAGGACATAGGCGGGCTGAGCAGTGAATTGAAGAAGGTTAGGGAGATGGTTGAACTCCCGCTGAAGCACGGCGAGATATTCGAAGCCCTCGGCGTGGAACCTCCGAAGGGCGTCCTGCTCCACGGACCCCCCGGCACTGGTAAGACCTTGCTGGCGAAGGCTGTTGCGAACGAGACCAACTCCAACTTCATACTTATCAATGGACCAGAGATTATGAGCAAGTACTACGGTCAGAGCGAGGAGAACCTCCGTAAAAAGTTCAAAGAAGCAGAGGAGAATTCTCCTTCAATAATATTCATAGACGAGATAGATGCCATAGCTTCTAAACGTGAGGAGAGCAGAGGCGAGGTCGAGAGAAGGGTCGTTGCCCAACTCCTCGCGATAATGGACGGGTTGCAGAGCAGAGGAAAGGTTGTCGTGATAGCAGCCACGAACATCCCTGGGGAACTGGACCCCGCGTTGAGAAGACCGGGCAGGTTTGACAGAGAGATAGAGATAGGTGTTCCGGACGTTACAGCACGGCTTGACATTCTTAAAATCCATACGAGGAACATGCCTCTTTCAGACCAGGTAGACCTTGAGAAACTGTCAGAGATTACTCACGGCTTTGTAGGCGCGGACCTTGCGTCTTTGACCAAAGAGGCAGCGATGAACGTTCTGAGAAAAGTCCTCTCCGACCTCAACCTCGAGGAGAAAGAGGAGATCCCCGAGGACGTCTTGGATAAGATCCAGATAACCCAGGAGGACTTCAGAGAGGCCTTGAAAGAGGTCAGGCCGAGCGCTATGAGAGAAGTGCTGGTCGACGTGCCCAGTGTTTCGTGGGACGACGTCGGCGGGTTGAACGAGGTAAAGCAGGAGTTGAAAGAGGCTGTGGAGTGGCCTCTCCACCACAGGGACTCATTTGAAAACCTCGGTGTCAAACCTCCTAAAGGCGTTCTACTCTACGGACCCCCCGGCACTGGTAAGACCCTGCTGGCGAAGGCCGTCGCGAACGAGTCAGAGTCCAACTTTATACTGGTGAAAGGCCCTGAGATGCTCAACAAGTGGGTCGGCGAGTCTGAGAAAGCGGTGAGGAAGATTTTTCAGAAGGCAAGGCAGACAGCTCCCACGATAATCTTCTTTGATGAACTGGACGCTATTGCTCCGAAGAGAAGCGGAGTCGGCGGTGGAAGCAACGACGTCACTAAGAGAGTTGTAAACCAGTTGCTTACAGAGATGGATGGGCTCCAGGAGTTGACCGATGTTGTTATAATCGCTGCGAGCAACCGCCCGGACATAATAGATACTGCTCTTCTGAGACCGGGTCGTTTTGACAGGATTATCCTCGCGCCCGTCCCTGACGCAGAGACTCGGAGGGCTATTTTCGAAGTCCATACAAAGGAGATGCGTCTTGCTTCGGACGTGGACTTGGAGAAACTTGTTCGCAGGACGAAGAAGTACGTCGGCGCGGACATAGAAGCGGTCTGCAGGGAAGCAGCGATGTTCTCTTTGAGAGATGACATAGAGTCCGACAGTGTGAAGATGATGCATTTCAAGAAGGCTCTCAAGAAAGTCAAGCCCTCTACTACTGACGAGATAGAGAAGAACTATGAGGAGTTGGAGAAGCACTTCAAGAGTGCGAGGGCTGAAGAGATGAAGGCTGAGAGGCCGAACTACTACGGCTGAGAACGACTCCGTAACAACCGCCGAGAGGCAGAGTCTGAGGGTTGAGAATCTTTTTCGTTTTTTGAATTTTGTTTTTACTATTTTTAGCAGTTTTCAATCTTTACAACAACGGAACACACCTTCTTTCGTAGTAAAATTTATAAAGGAAGACTACTTTGGGATAGAAACAAGAATAAAACAGAAGAAATTTGCAGTCTCATAGTTTAAGTGTCTGCACAAAGAGGTGGGGGGTGACTATGATGGATAAACTTAATGATATTTTTGGAAAGAAAGTTAAAGTTGCAACGATATTTTTAGTACTGGCAGTAGTCCTGGTTCTTAGTTTGAGCATAGCCGCAAATGC
>CAYSOY010000036.1:4904-5344 GCA_964432865.1 uncultured Methanosarcinales archaeon | reverse complement strand
GTCAACGTCCCGATGGAGGAGTGCTCCTCCACACCTCTGGACCCAACGGGAGAAGACAATCTATCAGACTGCAGTGAGTTCGTCGAGGGCGACACTCTAAAACTCAAGTACGAGGGCACCGACCCGGACGAGGATATCGGGCCGACAGGCAAGTTAACCTATGACATCGGCTCTCCCTTCGGCGAAGATGCCAAGTGGGAGACTGAGAAAGGAGACGCAGGTCACTACGAGACGAGCATATCTGTTTCTGACGGAGAGTTGAAAGACGAAGAGAATGTCTGCTTCGACCTCCTCCCGATGAACAACCCGCCTTCTATCACTGCCTCCGACGTGGTCGTCCAGGAAGGGGACTCCGTTGAGGCGGACGTGAACTGCGAAGACCCCGACGGGGACGAGGTAGATGTTGAGTTTAGCGGTTGGATGGAGAGTTCTGAAAAAGA
>CAYSOY010000036.1:0-4894 GCA_964432865.1 uncultured Methanosarcinales archaeon | reverse complement strand
GACGCCGGCGTTTACGACGTCACAGCCACGTGTACTGACCCCGACGGAGAGATGGACAAGGCAGAGTTCACAGTAACTATTGAAGATGTCAACAGAGCTCCTCAGTTGAAAGGGTTGAGAGACGTGACTGTTGAGGAGACAGAGACCGTGGAGTTGAAGCCGAACTGTGTAGACCCAGAGGGCAACGAAACAGAGATTAGTTTTGAAGGCGACATGTCCTCCTCTACTTGGAAGACCGGCTACGAAGACGCAGGTGAGTACAGAGTCTCTGTTAAGTGTAGAGATGCGTCAGGCAAAGGCACTGTGACCAACGTCAAGGTCACTGTTGAGAACAAGAACAGACCGCCTGTGCTGACAGCAACTGTGATTAAAGAGTAAGATAAGAGAAGGGGCTTTTTCCAGCCCCAAACCTTTTTTTTATTATTTCTACTACTTTTTTTTAGAAAACTTTTTAAACAAGTTTTTTTTCTTATTCTTTTATGGATTTTGATGTTTTTGAGTTTAGGAGGCAGTCTTTCCACGCCCTCTTTGGTGTGGCTCTTGCTGCTCTTATATATTATGAGGTTCTTTCTGCTCTTCTTCTGCTTATACTCTTCTTCATCTCCTTGTCACTCTCTTTTTTCTCGCTTTACTGGAAGGTGCCCGTGCTTTCGTGGTTCCTCGAGGTTTTTGAGAGAGAGGAGACTCTGCTTCCTGGCAGAGGCGTGGTTTTTTACTTCTTGGGTGCCTTTGTTGTAGTACTGCTTTTTCAGAAGAACATCGCTCTTGCTTCACTGCTCATACTCTCTTTTGGAGACTCTGTTTCTCACTACGTGGGCAGGTTCCACGGCTCTCTTGAAAACCCGCTTAACAGGAAGAAGATGGTTGAGGGCTTCGGTGCGGGCTGGCTTGCCGGCTTACTCACTTCCTGGGCTTTCATAGGTTTCTTTCCTGCTCTCGTAGCCAGTTTTTTTGCTATGGTTGTTGAGAGTTTGGAGTTGAAAACAGGTCCTCTGTTGTTTGATGATAACTTGACTGTTCCTCTTGTATCTGCATTGACTGCTTTTTTAGCAATGCTTCTTTGATAGAACTCTCTTCTTTTACTCCCGCCTTTTTTCGGGGCGGGTTCTTGTCCGGTCTGCTCTTAGTTGAAGTCTCTCATCTCCTCTATTTTTTGAGTAAGCCCCGTTGGGTTGTATTCTTCTGTTTGTGAACTTATTTTTATGAGATCTATTGTTCCTTCTGGTGCGTATGTGATAATGTCTGAGAAGATGTCTTCTTCTTTGTTTTCTGTTATGATGAAGTACTCTGTTCCATTCTTGTATGTTGCTTTTCCTCTTCTCGTGTTGAGTACTTGGTTGTCGGGGGTTTTTTCCAGGTAGTTCTCGATCATTTTCTCCATACATAACTCTTTGAGATCTTCTCCTGTGCTGGTTTCAGTTCTGTCTTCTCCTTTTATGTAGGTTATCTTTGCGGAGAGGTGTTCTCCTATATCTTCTTGTATTGCATCTACTGTATCTTCTGTGGTTCTGTATTCCTGAATGCTTTTTTCTTCAGAGTTTTTAGAAAAATATTCTTTTGTTTTGTAGAGAATTCCTGTTATAGAGGTGATGACCTTGGCTGCTATTCTCTCTGGCCTGCTGACTTTTAGGGGAGGCGCTTCTTCTACATCTATTTCTTGGGCTATCGAACTCATTTTCTTAGTTGCTTTTTTTTTGGAGTGGGAGGGGCCTCCTTTGAAGGGGGAGGGTGGTTTAGAACTATGGAGGCCCCGGTTTAAAAGTTTTTTCTTAGTCTTTGAACATTATCTCCTTGGGCGGTTTTCTTTTCTCTTTCAACCACATCAGCCCTATTTTCATCAGGTTTTTGTTGAACTTCTCGCTTATCTTGTAGGTTTTCTTGTACATGTCGTAGTCGACTATCCCCATGGTTTTCATTGGGGTTAGTATTCTGTCGTAAAACTGTCTTTTGTTGTAACTGATTTTTGCGTCTTTCTTCGGCTCGAGTTCTTCCCTCTCTTTTGCTTCTATCTTCGTGCCTTCGTGCAGGGTTTTTGCGAACATCGACATCTCTGTCTTGCCTATCTCTCCGTCGTTCTTCTTCATCTCCTCGATCAGGAGTTTCGCTACTATCACCTGCTGTTTCGTAGCAAATATTATCTCGTATATGCTGTCTGGCAGGTTGAATTGGTCGAATAGTATAACCATATATAAGATACATAAAAACTAGTATATAAATCTTTCGCTTGGTATACGTTTTTGTATACTGGTTCTTTTTTGGGTGAAAAGCAGAAGAATCTTGAAAAACTGTTTTTCCAGAGACCCCTATAAAAAACCAAGCCGTGTTCGATAGAAGATCAGAAGAACCTCTCTATCTTCTCTTCGGGGTTCAGAGCAGTCTTTACCTGCCAGTTGTTCGGAAAACACCGCCTGTACTTGCTCCAAAGATACCTCTTGTCCATAAAGATGACTACCCCTCTGTCGTCTTCGCTCCTTATACACCGCCCAGCTGATTGAAGCGTTCTGTTGAAAGCAGGGAATAGATAGCCGTAGTCCCAACCCTTGCCGAACTTCTTATCGTAGTAGTCTATAAGCGCCTTTACCTCAAGATTCGGCTTTGCCAAGGGCAGACCCACCACCACGACCGCTTTCAAATAGTCGCCGGGCAGGTCTATGCCTTCGCCGAAGTTTCCGCTGATAACTCCCAGAAGAGCAGCGCCTCTCTCCTTGTAACTCTTGAACCTCTTGAGAAAACTGTTCTTCTCCGACTTTGTAAACGACTTCTTCTCCAAAAATATCGTCTTCTCACACCCCGAGATGTTATCATATACTTTTTTCTGTATACTGTAACTGGGAAAAAACACCGCCGTGTTTCCAGGAACAGAGTTTATAACTTTGCTGACCTCAGAACCCATCTTTTTGAACATCTCAGGGTTTCTATCAGTATACTTGGTAGTCACGGTAGGGGTTATCACCGAAAGTTTGTTCTTCTCGGGAAACGGACTCTCCAACACCAACTCCTCCGAGTTCTCTACGCCCAACAGGTCTTTGTACATGGAGGTCGGGGTCAGGGTTCCCGACATCAACACGCTCGTAGGCGCTTCTGAGAATATCTTCTTTGTGATATTTGAAGGGTCCAGACACCTCCTCTTAAGAACAGTGCTCCCTTTGTACCCCTTACTTATTATTCTGGTATAACTCTTCTTCTCCTCTTCGCTCCAGAACTTCAGGAAAGAGGCAACCCCTCCGATGGAAGAGGACTGCTTCTCCTCCCGTACTATCTCCCCTTTCCTCTCCAGTTCTCCCACGAGAGAACCGTAGTCTTCCACTTTTTCAATGAACTCCTCTCTGTCTATGTATCTCTCCTCCTCCTCCGGCTGGAGGGAGTCGAGTATGTTCTTCAGTTCTGTCAACTCCCCAACAACCTCTTCGAAATCGTGCTTCTCTGCCTCGCTGATAGCTCTCTTCACTGAAAACGTGGTTATCTTCTCGGTGTTGAGTCTCTTCACTCTGCCGGGGAGGTTGTGAGCCTCGTCCACGACGATTATGGTATCCTCTAATTCTTTGTCTATCTTTGATAAGAAGTTGTCTCTTATCCCTTTGTTGAACACGTAGAGGTAGTCCGTCACTACCAGGCGTGAACTCTTTGCCAGCAGTAGAGAGACTTCGTATGGGCAGACCCCGAAGGTTTTACAGATCTTCTTTGCTTTCTTCACCCCCATCGGGCTGGCAGACTTGACCTTCTTCAGAGCTTTAAGAGTCTTTTTGCTGTAGTCCTCTTTCTTCCTCAGGTTGTTGTAATAACTGCAGTCATTCTCATCTCTTATGTCCTGGCAGTAGTCCGAGAAATTTATAGAATTGAGTTCCTCCACTCCGTCCTGCAGGCAGAACCACTTCTTCCCCACTATGTCCGTGACCGCGAAGTCCAGGTCGTGCTTTTCTTTTATCTTCTCCGCTGTCTCGAGAGCTATCTCGTGCTGGGTGTGCCTTCCTGTTAGGAAAAGAACTGTCTTGTCCTCTTTCTCTGCGTACTCCAGAGCCGGAGTCAGCACAGCAGCGGTCTTCCCCAGACCTGTCGGCGCGTGGGCTACTATGTTCTTGCCCTCTTTCAACGCGTGGCTTGTTCTTCTGAGCAGTCTGTCCTGGTGCTCTCTAACTTCTTCGTGCGGAAAGTATTTATTCATTCTTGTTCAAGGATAAACCCTTTTTTATATAAACTTTTTTATGGCGTGTGTCCAGTGAGTTTTCGAAATATTTATAAACCCTTCTTATTCTTTTTTTGTATAGGTGGTAATTATGGCTGATGGAAAAGAAAAAACGGTTTCTATTCTGGCTTACATCTTCTTAATAGGTGTAATCTGGTATTTTGTTGATGACAGTGTTAGAGGAAAGGCTAATGCTAAGTACCACGTTAAACAAGCGTTGAACCTGGCAATAATCTCTTTTGTAGTAACTATGGTACTATCTTTCATACCTATAATAGGGTGGATCTTGCTTCCTATAGTCCAATTATTCTTTTTAGTACTTTGGGTAATGGGATTAGTAAGAGCTATGAAGCAAGAGAAGAAGACAGTGCCCGTAGTAGGAGGATGGGCAGAAAAATACCTGGATTTTTAATAAAGTATTAGAAAAAAAGTTTTCTTTTATTTTTTATTATTTTCATCATTATTTTTCTCTTTAATTTTTTTGAAACCTTCTTTGAACTTATCCTGAATTTTTTCCATAAGTTTCTTTGTCTGCTTTACTGTCTTGCTCCCGAGTTCTTTCGCTCTCGGCTTTGCCTTCTTCAACTGCTCCTCCCACTCCACCGAGACGTCGTACTTCGCCCTGTGAGTCTTGTCTATCGGAACTCCGTACTTGTTGAAGTAAGTCATGTAGGTCAGGTCTTTAACACTCTTCTCCTCTGGCTCTTCGTT
>CAYSOY010000035.1:0-8642 GCA_964432865.1 uncultured Methanosarcinales archaeon | reverse complement strand
AGTCTTCCAACGAGATGAAGTTGTTCTTCAACAGGTGTATCCCGTCCAGCACCTGCCTGCCTTCGAAGTAGGCTTTGCTCTCTCGGAAGTAAGAGGATTCCACTCTCAGACCGCACTCTTTCTCAGTCCTCCCGAGTTTGAACGGCACTTTACTGCTTGAGAACTTCTTCTTCAGCACTTTTAGGTCGAACGCTATGACGTTCCACCCGGTGATTACGTCGGGGTCTTGGTCGATTATCAGGGTTTTCAGTTCTTCCAACAGGTTCTTCTCTTCTTTGAAAAACTCTACTCTCTTTGAAGACTCTTCTTTGCTATCTTTATTTTCTCCTATCATCAGGGTTTTTTTGAAGTCTTCTGTCGAGAGCGACACGGAGAATAGGGTCTCTGCGTCTTGGTCTGTCTCTATGTCCAGACTCATAATCTTTAGTTTTTCAGTGGGGAAGTTCTCGGCAGAGGAGATCTTAGGCGAGTCGTAGACCCTGTCGATTCTGTCTCTTCTCTTGTATTCTCCTTCTATCTCTATGGTTCTGAAAAGGTCGTGGTCTATGAGGTACCTCTGGACGAACCTTATGTCTGCTTCGTAGGTTGAGATGTTCTGGTCTGAGAGTTTGTCTCTTGCTTTCGGCACTGTTTTCGGGCTGTTGAACACGAGTTTTGTGCACTCCTCTCCTTCCATGTTAGTAGTGTTCTCATCTTCTCTGCTGTATTCGAACCTTTCTTTCTCCAGTGTTCTTTCTGCTTCTTCTATGTCTTCTTTTTTTATGAAGAAGTACGGCTTGTACTTGTGGTCTGTTCTGAAAGATTCGCCGTTGCTCAGCCTCCCGTAGAAGTATATAGTGCTCTCTCCGTCCTCCACCTTGTACTCTGAATCTACAATAAACCCCTTCATCTCATACCACAATGTTATTTCATAATAGGAGATGTTTTAATAATTTTCTGTTTTGAGAAAAAAGTTTTTTGTAATCACATATTTGAAACCAAACCTTTTATAAACTACTTTTCTGTTTTTGTTCGTGTTATGAAAAAGAGAATAATGGTTGTTAAAAAGGATAAGTGTAACCCGCAGGGATGCGGAGGGTACCTCTGCATGAAGGTCAGCCCGAGTAACAGGATGGGCAAAGAAGCCATAGTTAAGTCCAAGGACGGAAAGGTAGAGGTCAACGAAGAAGTAATAACCGACGCTGACAGAATATCAGCGAAGAAGTGCCCTTTCGACGCGTTGAAGATGATAAACCTTCCTGAAGAACTGGAGAAGGAGCCGGTTCACAGGTACGGAAAGAACGGGTTCGCCCTCTACAACCTACCTTCGCCTCTCTTCGGAAAGGTGACGGGCGTCGTTGGTCAGAACGGCATCGGGAAGAGCACTGCTTTGAAGATACTCTCGGGCTCGCTAACGCCGAACTTTGGAGGTGGCGAAGACACCGAGGCAGAGGAGGAGATGAAGGAAGGATATGAGGAACTGGCAGAGTACTTCAAGGGTTCCGAAGCACAGTCATACTTTGAAAAACTCAGCAGAGGAGAGATCGAGGTGAGTTACAAACCCCAGCAGGTGGAGTTGATACCTGAAAGGTTCTCCGGCACTGTTTCTGAACTTTTGAGAGGCGTAGATGAGAAGGATGGTTTTGAAGAGATGGTTGAAAAACTTGAACTGGAGAAGGTGCTTGACACGGACATATCCGACATTTCAGGTGGGGAACTTCAGAAAGTAGCCCTGGCAGCGACTGTTCTCAAAGATGCCGACGTCTACCTATTCGACGAGCCAACGTCTTACCTTGACGTGAAGCAGAGGCTGAAGACAGCCCGGTTCATACGCTCTCTCCCCGATGAGAACACAGGGGTTATGGTTGTGGAGCACGACCTGATAATCCTGGACTACATGACAGACGCTGTCCACGTGATGTACGGCGAGGAGGACTGCTACGGAGTTGTGAGCCAGCCGAAGAGCAACAAGGCAGGAATAAACATCTACTTGGAGGGCTATACAAAAGAGGAGAACGTTAGGTTTAGGAGTAAGAAGATAGAGTTTGAAACGACGCGTTTGAGTAAAAGATCTGGAGCCGACGTCCTTGCGGAGTGGCCTCGGTTTCACAAAGATTTAGGAAGGTTCCACCTGGACGCTGACAGTGGAGAGATATGCGAGGAGGAGTTGATAGGCGTCATCGGCGAGAACGGGATAGGAAAGACTACTTTTGTAGAAGAACTCTCTGAGATCGAAGAAGAGAAGGACCTCGCAGTAAGTTACAAACCCCAGTACCTCTCAGGAGACGAGACTCTTACGGATACAATAATCCAGGATGCGATGAAGTACCAGAGGCAGTTGGTTGACAAGTTAAACTTAAAAGAGTTGAAAGGGAAGTCTCTGAAAGAACTCTCCGGAGGGCAACTTCAGAGGATAAAGATTGCTGAAGCGTTGTCGAGAGACGCCGACTTATACCTGCTGGACGAGCCCTCAGCGTATCTGGACGCCGAACAACGCCTCGTGGTAAGCAGAGTTATCAAAGAGATGATGGAGTTGAGAGAGAAGTCTACTCTGGTTGTGGACCACGACCTGCTGTTCATAGACTACCTCTCTGACCGCCTCCTGGTCTTCCACGGAGAGCCCGGAGTTGAAGGAGAAGCATCTGCTCCCTCCTCTATGAAGAAAGGAATGAGCTCTTTCCTGAAAAAAATAGGTATTACCTTCAGAAGGGACGAGGCGAACAACAGGCCGAGAGTGAACAAGCAGGACAGCCAGAGGGATAAGAAGCAGAAAAGAGAAGGAAGATACTACTATTAACCTACATAACTATGTCCTTAACTACATTTTTAACTATACTACACTATATCGATTATATTATTATAATACATTATTCGTAACTCCGTCACTTTGCATGGTCACTTATACTTATCTTCTCCTTTGAAAAATTTTTTATATCCTTTCTTATAATATCTGCGTGTTTCAAAGATTTAAATCTATATGCGTGTTTTTCAACTCCTCCAACTCCAAAATCGTCTGTTTCCGAGCCGATAGCGATGACTAAGTAGTCGTACTTTATCTTTTCTTTGTTTAAGAATACTTTTTTTTTCTTCTGGTATTACTTTCTTAATTTCTCCTTGGATAAACTTTATTTTTTCTTTCTTAAAAATTTTATTCAGGTCAATAGTTATATCTTCTCTGCTTCTACTAAGTGCTTGGCGATGTGAACAAGTTTCTTTCCATCCTTTTCGACAAACCCTTCTTTTTCTTTAAGCTTCTCTAAATCTTCCAAGAACTTGATTATTTCTTGGTGTTCAGAAATAAAAGTGTGTATAGGATGTCCTCTTTTCAACTTTTCCTTTAATTCTTCTGATTCATCCTCTACAGCTTCTAAATTGTATCCTGCATAGCTCTTCTTTTTCTTCTATCATCCCTTCTTTTGAAAGCTTCTGCTCAGCTTTTGAAATCTGTAACTGAGAAGCGTTTTTAATCATCCTCTTCGCCTTCTCTCTGCTCTCCTCACTACCCCTTGCTTTTTCTAAAGTTTCAGAAAACTCTTCTAAATCCATAACGGCTTATTGGAATTGATTGCTTTTTATAAAATTTATGTAAACAAATATTCTTCTTCAGATTCTCTGAAAACAAAAAATTTTATATAACTACTTCTACTAATAATATTTTATGAAAAAAAGTTTTAAAATTACAGGTATGAACTGTTCCTCCTGCGCTGTAAGTATTGAAAAAGCTCTTAAGAACACAGAAGGGGTTGAAGAAGCTTATGTAAACTTCGGAACTGAGAAAGCCCATATAAAATATGACTCGTCAAAAGTTGGTTTGGAAACTCTTAAAGAAGTCGTTGAAAACACCGGCTACGAAGTCGATGAAGGTTCTGGAAAAGGAGAAAGAATGGATTCTCTAAAAAAATCTTTGATAACCTCTCTAACCTTCGGAATACCTCTTATATACTTGGCTATGGGTTCTCACATAGGACTTCCAGTACCTACGAATGATCTGTTAATGAGCATACTACAGCTCTTATTGACAATCCCCATAATCTTTGCAGGCAGAGAGTTCTACATCAAGGGGTTGTGGTCGTTGAAGAAGAGAAGAAGTGCCAATATGGATACCTTGGTAGCTATCGGGACCGGCTCTGCATTGATATACAGCTTGACAATAACCATTATGATATTATTCGAAGCAAGAGGAGTAGGATCTCAAGACCTATACTTTGAAGTAGCTGGAGCCCTAATATTGTTCATACTCTTAGGAAGGTTTTTAGAAGAGAAAGCAAAGAGGAGAACAGGAGAAGCTGTTGATAAGCTTTTGAGCTTGACTGCTAAAAAAGCCACTCTTATAGAAGATGGAGAGGAAAAAGTAGTCCCTGTAAAACAGGTAGAGAAAGGGGACAAGTTGGTTGTTAAGCCAGGAGAAAAAGTGCCTGTGGACGGAGAGATAATAAGCGGTTCTTCAAGCATAGACGAAAGCATGGTTACTGGAGAGAGCATACCTGTTGAGAAACATAGAGGAGATAAAGTCATAGGTTCTACTATTAACAAGTCAGGAAGTTTTGTCTTCAGAGCTGAAAAAGTAGGTTCTGAAACCATGCTGGCGAATATAATAAAGATGGTCGAAGAAGCTCAGGAGAGCAGAGCCCCTATACAGGACTTGGCTGATAAAGTATCCTCCTACTTCGTACCAGCAGTTGTGATAGTAGCGGTTTTATCAAGCTTAGCGTGGTTGGTTGCTGGGATGAACACCGGTTTTGTACTAACAATATTCGTATCCGTCTTAATAGTTGCTTGTCCCTGCGCTTTGGGACTGGCAACTCCTACAGCCATAGTAGTTGGTTCTGGAAAAGGAGCTAAGAACGGAGTTTTTTTCAAAAACGCGGAGACAATTCAAAGAGTTGAAAAAGTAGACACCGTAGTGTTTGACAAGACAGGAACACTTACAAAAGGAGAACCAGAAGTTACAAATCTATACTCCGTTGATGGAGACGAGGAAAAGGTTTTGAAACTCTCAGCAGTTGCGGAGAAAAGATCAGAACACCCACTTGCAGAAGCGATTCTTAAAAAAGCAGAAGAGGAAGGTTTAAAAGTGGAAGATCCAGAGAGTTTTGATTCCAAAACTGGTATGGGAGTAGAAGCTGTTTATGAAGGAAAGAACATCTTATTAGGAAATACTAAGATGATGAAATCCAACAAAGTAGATATAAACTCTGTTCTGAAAAAAGTAGAAGAATATCAGAGCAGAGGAAAAACATGTATGATATTAGCTATTGACAAAAAAGTATTGGGAATAATAGCTCTTGCCGACTCTGTAAATAAAGGTTCTAAAGAAACTGTTGAAACTCTTAAAAAAATGGGGAAAAAATGTTTTATGATAACAGGAGATAATAAAAAAACTGCAGAAGCAGTGGCTTCAGAACTAAAAATAGACGAAGTGTTGGCTGAAGTTCTTCCAGAGCAGAAAGCTTCTAAAATAAAAGATCTCAAAAAAGAAGGAGTCGTGGCCATGGTAGGAGACGGTATTAACGACGCACCAGCACTTGCAGAAGCAGACGTGGGAGTAGCTGTGAGTTCAGGAACAGACATAGCTATCGAGTCAGGAGATGTTATATTAGTAAATAACGTTTTTGACATAATAAAAGCTTTCAAGATAAGCAGGCAAACAATCTCCAAAGTAAAACAGAACCTGTTCTGGGCTTTCATATACAACTCTATAGGAATACCAGTAGCTGCAGGAATACTATACCCCTATACAGGATGGCTGTTAAGCCCTATAATAGCAGGAGTTGCAATGGCATTAAGCTCTGTAAGCGTAGTTACAAACTCTCTACTGCTAAAAATCAAAAGAGTATAATGTCTTCAAAAACTTAACTCTCTCTATTAAATCATAGAATTTGTTATGAGATGCTCTTTTCTTGGTTTCTCTCTTTCTTTATTTGTTTCTTTATCTCTTTGTAGAGTGTTTCTTCTCTATTTTCTTTGAGAAGTTCTTCTATGAACTCTTCAGGATTATTTTTCCACCTTATTAATTTTTTTATTCTTTTTGAAAAAGTGTCGTATGATCTTCTACTTGGTTGCTTGTCATCGAGTTCGTAATCTATTTCTCCAGTGTTTATTCGCTTTCTAAGACCTGCATAACCCACTGCTGTTCTTATCTTTTCCTGACTTATCCCTTTCAACTTCGAATAAGCTTTTTTATAAGCTGAGAGTTTAAACATGTTTTATATCAGTAAATTCTGAGATTTCAGAGTTTGTAGTGCATAGGTCATTAATACTTAATTCGTGGATCTCTTTATTGCCTGTGATTCTTGCAAAATCTTTTAATTCATCTGTAGATACTCTGAGAAAGTTTTCTAATCTCTTTGCTGAGATATCGATTTTTAATCTTTCTCTTAACTCAGGGTCTTGCGTAGTGACTCCTACAGGGCAGTTCCCAGATTCACATATCCTGTATTGCTGGCATGCTGTTGCCATAAGAGCTGAGGTTCCGATAGCTATCGCGTCTGCACCTAATGCGACTGCTTTGGCAAAGTCAGAAGAGATTCTTAAACCTCCTGTTATAACCAGTGAGACATCCTCTTCTCCTTTCTTGTCAAGAAATTTTCTTGCTCTATGAAGTGCGAATAGTGTAGGTATTGATGTTGCTGACTTGACAAATTTTGGTGATGCTCCTGTCGCTCCTGGTCTTCCATCTATAGTTATAAAATCGGGTTTGGAGTGTAAAGCAATTTCAAGATCTTCTTCGATGTTTCCTGCAGCCATCTTTATCCCTATTGGTTTTCCTTCGGACTTCTCTCTAAGCCAATCAACTTTTTTCTTCAACTCTTCTTTGTTCTTTATATCTTTAAAACGTGCTGGGCTTATTATATCGGTTCCTTCTTGATAACCTCTAAGGTTTGAAAGCTCTTCTGTAACTTTTTCTGCAGGAAGATGTCCTCCCATGCCTGGTTTTGTAGATTGTCCTATTTTTATCTCAACTGCATCGACTGCTTTTAAGTTTTCGTCAGTAACGCTGTATTCATTAGGCACGTATTCAAAAATGTATTTGTAAGAGTTTTGTAAAGATTCTTTTAGAATCCCTCCTTCTCCTGAACACATCGCTGTCTTTACAGAAGCGCTTCCTTTTGAAAGTGCTATCTTTACTTCTTTTGATAAAGCTCCGAAAGACATGTGTGTAATAAATATTGGTGTTTCGATTGTTAGGGGTTGTTTTGATTTTTTTCCTATAACTGTTCTGGTATTAACTTCTTCATCTTTGTTTAGAGGAATCTTTGCAAGCTGACCCCCTTTTATTAGTATGTCATCCCAAGAAATTACTTTTTTATTTGTCCTCATCGGCTCGATAATAGATTCTCCAGTCACAGAGATTTTGTGGATGTCAGACATGTACTTCTCTTGTTCATCAGATTCTCTTCTCCATTTTCCGAGATAACTTGAATCGGCTTTTTTAGGTAGAGATATATCAACTTCTGACTCTTCTCCACAAGAAGGACATTCAAAGGTCTCTTTCTTCACAGTTTTCTCTTCTTCTTCCTCAATCTCTTTTAAATGTGAAGCGTCTGATTGACAAATTGGACATTTCCAATCTTCAGGAAAATCTTCTGGTTTTCTACCTGGCTCTATACCTGTTTTAGAATCTCCTTTAGAAGAATCATATTCATAGGTGTTACAAATATTACATCTATATTTAGTCATTTCTTTTACCCTTATTTTAATATATTTTTATTTTACTATATTTATATTGGTGAAAGTCACTGAGGTTTTAGATGTGAAGCGTCTGATTGACAAATTGGGCATTTCCAATCTTCAGGAAAATCTTCTGGCTTTGTACCTGGCTCTATACCTTCCATCCCTTCCTCTTCATCGTATTCAAATTTCTTGCAAACATCACATTTATACTTTGTCATCTTACTTGCCCCCTGTCTTTGTACAGAAATATAAGTTTTCCAAGTCGTTCTCTTTAAATACTTCGCATTTTGCACAGATACATCCTTCTTCTTCTGTTATACAGTTGCTTTTTTCAAATGCGCAGAATAATCCTTCAAAATGGTCAAGCTCTGCAATATTTCCTGTAAGCATTTTCATCATGTTCTTAGGT
Organism: uncultured Methanosarcinales archaeon; assembly: GCA_964432865.1. Classification (GTDB taxonomy): domain Archaea; phylum Nanobdellota; class Nanobdellia; order Woesearchaeales; family UBA525; genus CAYSOY01. The sequence goes on along the minus strand of CAYSOY010000035.1, from coordinate 580 downwards.
ATTGCTTTCATTTTACATCCCAGTTTATAACTTGGACATTTCATACATATACACTTCTTCAAATTCTCTTTAGATTTCTCCACTTTTACCATTCTTTATACCCTCCTTTATATAATAATAATTTAAATAATTAATTAAAATATGTCTCTCTCTTTTAAAAATCTTTTCTTTTATTTATTATTAGGCATTCTTAATATTCGTAAGTCTGTCATTTTATTCCTTGACTTATTCAGGTATGTAATACATTCGTAACTTTTATATACACTGATTTTAGTAAAACAGTAATTGGAAGGAAAAGTGGTTGTTCAAAGGTGGATTTTTTAATGACGGAGACAAAGCAGAAAGAGAAGGAAGAAGGTTCTGGAAAGGAAGAGTCCGAGTCTGAACAAGAAGAAAGTTCTGAGAAAGAAGAGAAGCAGATTCCGAAGTCCGAGACAAAAATAAACAAAGTAGTTATGAAAGGATTCAAATCATTCCCCAACAAGGTAGAAGTCCCTCTCTCCGGGAAGTTCAACTGCTTCTTGGGTCCCAACGGAGCGGGGAAGTCCAACATAACCGACGCAATATCTTTTGTTCTGGG
>CAYSOY010000034.1:0-8823 GCA_964432865.1 uncultured Methanosarcinales archaeon | reverse complement strand
TTTCAAATTCAATAGTTAGTCTGTCCACTTGTTCTCTGGTAAACCTAATTGCTTCTTTGGTTTCTTCTGTATTAACCTCTTCTGCTCTATAAACTATGTCTTTTCTTATTTTCCTGTATCTATCTGTTGTGTTGGCTTGTTTTTCATTAAGTAATCCTTTTTCTTTAGCATAAACGATTGTTGCCTCATGGCTGTAAGGTTTGAGTCCTTTTAGAGCCATAAAAGATTGCAGACTTTCCCTTAATGCTTCGTAAGCGTCTTCGAATCTGAATCTTGCATTTTTTTTGTTTATCGACTGTTCTTCCAAATCGTCGATTCTTTCTTGAGCTTGTTTATTTAAAGATCTTGCCTGTGCCGGATTTGAAGAACCGGTTTTTATATCTCCTTCGTCCTTATACTCTTCCAATGTTTTCATGATAAGAAACCTCTTAGTGTTATTCCGTTTATTAAAGATGTTTTGAACTCTTCTGTTGGTTCTTCTATAACTTTCAATGAGATATCTCTCCCTAACTTTTGTTCGAATTTAGTTAAATCTACTTCGCCATCAGCTTTGGTTATAACAGCTATGTCTATATCGCTTTTTTCTATATCTTCCCCCTGTGCGTAAGAGCCAAACACTACAATTGCTTCTGGGTGGTTATACTCTTCTTCAAGGTAACAAGTTAAGTCGTGGAGTTTTAGGATGTTTCTGTATCTCTTTATCGCTTTAAATAATGGGTTTTCTCTTTGAGCTTTTATCTGTTTTAGATTATATGGCATATTTACTTCTACAAGGTCTTCGGATCTGAGCTTCTCAACTGTTTTTTCCACCCAAGTATGTGAAACATCGATCTCTTTAGATAAAGCACGCAAGTGGATCTCTTTTGTAGGATGTTCTAAAAAGTAATTTAATACTTTTTTTTCTTTCCTCGACAATTTGTCAATTAAAGTTTCCATTTGGAAAGTATAAATAACAACTGGTATTTAAAGTTTACGATATTGAATAGTCGGATCTAAATCATTTGGTTTTCTTACATTAACAAAGAAACCTAAATTATCAGGCATTAACTTGATACGAGAGAGGTTGTTCTTATACAGAATCGAATTGTTTTTAAACATTGCTTTCTAAGATTAAGATTATGGTATGGATGAGATATGTTGGTATTGCAATTTTTATGTTATTTGGTTATTCTCTTTTTTCTTTCTTCCTTAGTGTTATGCCTCCAAAAGTAAATTCTTCTATTACTCCGGGCGACCTGGATATGGAATATGAAAATATCAGTTTCACAACAGAGGATGGTATCGAGATAGCTGGCTGGTGGGTTCCAGGTAAAGAGACAAACAAGACAGTAATCTTGGGTCACGGATACCCGTTTGACAAAGGAAACATTTTACAAGCCACGAGTTGGTTAAGCCCTGATTACAACTTATTGTATTATGACCATAGAAGTTTTGGGGAGAGCCAGGGGTGGTTTACTACTGCAGGTGCTCGGGAACGCTTAGATGTAGAGGCAGGTATTGAACACGCTGTAGAGAGAACAGAAGAACCTATAATCCTATATGGTTTCTCTCTGAGCGGGGCGTCGATGCTTCTTGCAAATAAATCAGACGTGAATGGTATGATAATAGATTCCGCGTATGCAACATTGCAGGATATAATAGAGAGGAATTATTTTTTCCTGGGACCTTTCAAACTGCCCTTTGTTGAACTGGCCAAGCTCTACGGAAAGATTTTTTTCGGGATAAACACTGATAGTGTAAGACCTGTAGATGAGATAAGAGGTTTAGACATCCCTGTTTTCTTAATACATGGTTCAGATGATAAGCAGATCCCCGTAGATAATACTAAGCGGTTGTACAAAGCAGCGAACAAGAATAGTACAAAACTCTGGATAGTTGAAGGTGCGAGTCATGGCAGGACAATATCAAAGAACAAAGAAGAGTACCAGAGTAGGATAAAGGAATTCATAGATTCTATCGAATGACCTCGTATATCTTAACTCTCTTCCTTTTATTTGAATGCCCTCCTCTTATCCCTCAAAACTTAATGTTTAAACCTTTCTTCGAAGTTAAAAAGAAAAAGATTTATAAAAAGAGGCGTGGTTCTGTTCTTTATAACCAAAAGTTCTCCTCGGAGTTGGAGAGCTGCTCTTGGAAAAGAGCTGCCTGAGGTGATAAAGACGGCAAAGGAGCAGAGTCGTTTATAAGTTCTCAGGCTTAAATCCAAGAAGTTTCAAAAAAAGAAAGAAGGAGATTTTTATGGACGAAGAGAGACTGCTTGTTTCGGAAGAGAAGTACCTTAAGTCAGGGATACACATAGGAACAAAGTTCAAGAACAACTATATGAAGAAGTTTATCTACAAGACAAGACCTGACGGCCTCTCAGTATTCAACGTGGAGAAGATAGACAGCAGGCTTAAGAAAGCAGGGAAGATGCTGAGCAATTACAAGCCGGAAGACATCCTGATAGTTTCAAGAAGAGAGAACGGGTGGAAGCCCGTCAGGAAGATGGCTTCTCTGATCGGATGCGAGTTCTTTGCAGGAAGATACCTACCAGGAGTAATGACCAACGCAGAACTGGACAACTACATAGAGGCGAAGGTGGTGCTGGTCACCGACGTCTGGCCGGACAGAAACGCTGTGAAAGACGCTGCGAAGATAGGGGTTCCTTTAATAGCTCTTTGCGACACCAACAACGAGCCGATGAACGTGGACCTGGTAGTTCCGTGCAACAACAAAGGAAAGAAGGCTCTCGGACTGACGTTCTACCTGCTTACAAAGATTTACATGGAGGAGAAAGGAATGGTCAACAAGGGTCAGTTCGACCAAAGCGTAGAAGAGTTTACAATGGAGTAGAGTTACAGACTGGCAGAGTCAACAGGTCCTAATAGTTTTCTTAATTATGCTATTCATCCACGGGTTCTATGCCGTCCTGGACTATCCTGAACCTTCTGGACCTGCCCTCCTCTATAGACCTGTGCTTCCTGATAACAGCCTCTCTTGAGTTCTTAACCTTCTTCAACTCTATAAGGCATTTGCTCCCGTACTTCAATATGTCCCCGCCTACAAGGTTTACCTCGTCGGGGCTGTCGAAGTCTGCGTAGACCTGGTTTGTTATAAGGACAGGTATTTTTTTCTTCCTCGCGATCTCAGTCAAGTAAGCTATTTGCAGTCCTAACTCTCTATTCACGTCGTATATGCTGTCTGAAAGGCCTACCTCCAAGCGGTAGAGCATCGCCACGGTGTCGAGGACGATCAACCCGGTCTTCTTCGTCACTATCTCCCTCAACTTCTCAAAAGCCACTCTCTGCTCTTTGAAGTTCACAGGTCTTAAGAAAACTGTTCTTTCCAGGACATCCTTGTAATCATCAGATACTTGCTTAAGCCTCTCAATGGAGAAACTTGCTTCTGTATCGATGTATATTATCTTCTTCTCTATAGACTCAGCCATGCAGAGCATGCAGAGGTTGGTCTTTCCGCTTCCAGAAGGACCGTATATAGTGGTTATCACATTCTCTTCATACCCGCCGTCGAGCAGTTCGTCCAAGACCTCACTCCCAGAACTTACCTTATCAGCCATTAACAGAGTAAAAAGTTCCCACTCTTTTTATGCTTTTTGAAAAAAACCTCGGAAAGATTATATATTCTTCACTAACGCTCTTACCTTACGCTTTACATAAAGTAAACCGAAAGTTTAGTCACTGGCATTCTTACCTTACGCTTTATCTACCGATAAACCGAAAGTTTTTTAAAGACATAAGTAGATTAGTATAGGTAATAGTATATTCGTGACGAAGGTGTTTAAGAAAAATGGAGAACAAAGAACTCATGGACAAGGCAGTACTTGCAATAGTAGCAGTAGTATCTATCTTCGCAGTCTATGTCTTGGTCGTGGGATAGAAAAAAGATGAAGAAAAGTTAGAGGTGTAAGCAATGGCAAAGAAAAAAGAGAGTAAAGACTACAACATTCCAATAATAGCTATTGTCTCAGTAGTCGCAATAGTAGCTATATTCGGATTGGTAATAGGTATGAACCCTAATGTAGCCAAAAAGACAACAACAGCAACAACCGCAGGACAGGAAAACATAAGAGGAGAAGCAAGCAGTCAAGCAAACCAGAACGCAAAAGGACAATGCTTAGCAGAATGTATACAGTATGTACAAGAGAACAATCTTAATTATACGGGAAAAGACTGTAGAGAGTATTGTAAAAATAACGCCGGATCTACTGGAGATGAACCTGCTGGAACTATAGTCACCTGCGGGAGTGACAAATCCGACTGCAAAAAACAATGTAAAAACGGTGTCACAAATTGTGGTGGTTTCCTAAGTGGAAATGGACAGTGTGAATGTACCTAAATAAAGTCAAACTTGAAACCAATTCCATAATGTTTTTTGAATATTTCTTTTTTTCTATATTTTGACTTCTTTTTTGTGCATAATCCTAGAAAACATTTTCTACTATTCTTGGATTTGCATTAAGGTATGTAATGTGCCACCCTACCAATATATTTATTCCTATGCTTGTTCTCCCTATTATTTTTTAGACTCATTATTTATTCATACTCGTTCTAATTTATAAATTTTTCAGTTTATTACCATTTATAATTGATTAATTTATTTTCTATACTAAAAAATGTCTTCAGAATTAATTCAACATCAACAATTCTTCTTTTAGTGTTTTCTACAAAACAACTACTTAATTTAAAACAAGCTGTATTAGAAATAGTTGTAGTAGTATCTATCTTCGCAATCTATGTCTTAATCGTGGGATAAAAAAAGAAAAATAAAGTTGGAGGAGAGGAACAATGTACAACAGATGAAAAAAGTTGTAACCTAATAGGCGGTACAACAATAGCGATAGAAGGGGATGAAGATGATACAAAAGAATAGAGATAAAGACGATACCAAGTAAGACCTGTTTATAATAAAAATAAGTATTTTTTATTTTTTTACATAATTCTTTTCTATATTGAAAAAAACTTTTTGGTTAAAAAAACAGACAAAGATTTATCATTTCAACTTCAACTTTCTTTACTAAGCTTTACTGTTCTTACTGATTCAGACATGGAATTCAAACCTGATTCTAAGTTTTCCTCGTCTGCTATCTTGGAATGCTTATTAGGATTGACAGCCCAGAACTGATTAGCGCCGGGGTGGCAGAAAACAAAATAAAAATTCTTCCTATCAGAAAACTCCTCCCAGTTCTCAACCAAGAAATCCAAGTTGTCAGAAGTATTCAAACATACAACAACAGTCTTCCTCTCAGTTTCCAAATCAAGAACGTCCTCACTCAACTCCTCTCGCAGATAATAATCCTCTTTCCTATCCTGAAAAACAAAATGGATAACTCCTTCCTCCTCTCGAAAACCTTTAAGATTGTTCTCTCTTAAGTTCTTGTGCTTCACGTACTCTATAGTCCATTCACGAATATCCATCTTCACACCTCTTTGAAAGCAGAACCTCTTTTATAAATCCATTGGACAGTCTGCGGAAGCACAAGCCCCACGCCGAAGAAAACGCCGAGGAGCCACGGGTTGTGAGTGTTCTCAATCCCCGCGGCAGAGACGAACGTATTAGCCTGAGACACCACTATGTAGAAATTGACCAGCGCTACAACAGGAATTATTAAATGCGAGGAGAAGTGATGTTTCTTAGTAAGCCAGTGAAGGTTCTGAACAGCGGTGGAATGAACCGTGCCAAGCAGAAGAGCAAGAAGCAAGGCAACAAAATAAAGAAAGAAACTTGAATCTATAAAAACCACGAGAGGCGTCAAGAAAACACTTATCGCCACCGTCCCCAGCACAACTACCCCGAGCAAAGCCCAGTATATCAAGGAGTCAAGAGCCTTGACCCACTCAGACTTCTTAGCCTCCGCCCTCGAAAGCTTCTCCTCGGCGTCGTCGATCTCCTCCTCCGACCAACCCTTCTTCTTCAGTTTTTCTCTGTCTACCATTAACAAAGAATACGGACTGGTCAGTTTTATATTTTTCCCTGGGGAAAAGACATAGAAAAACCTAAAACACGCCCGCCTCAATCTCTTATCTTATACCCTATTTTGAAGAGGTAGACTGTCACGAGAAAAAGGACTACTGCAAGAGCAGAGGTTATTAAAATCCCGGCCAGTAAAGGACCTCCGGACGAGTCATTCATAGAGTATCTGAAAGCATCTATCATGTAGAAAAGAGGGTTTAGAAGAGATATCTTTTCGAAAACAGAAGGGAGCATCTTCACGGAGTGGAAAACACCGCCGAAAAAAGTCAGAGGGGTTATTACGAAACTCGTGAGGACAGAGATGTGGTCCCATTGCTCAGCCCACAGACCAATTATTAAACCAGTAGAGGAGAAAATAGCGCTGACCACAACCATCAGGTAGATGAAGAGAAGAACGTGGCTTATTGAAACAGAGACGAATAAAGAGATTATTAGAAGCGAGGAGACACCCACTATTATACCTCTTGTCATCCCGCCGAGAGTATACGCCAAGACCATCTCGAAGTAGGAGAGAGGGCTTACAAGAACCTCCTCTATGTGAGAACGCGACCTGGAGATGTAGAGAGAGGAACTGGTGTTCTGATAACTGTTGTTTATGATAGCCATCAATATCAGGCCAGGTATTATGAAACTTATGTAAGACGCGCCTTCCACCTCTTTTATCCTACTGCCAAGGGAGAACCCGAAAATAAAGAGGAATATAAGGTTTGACACGATAGGAGGTATTATCGTCTGCTTGAACACTTTCAAAAACCTTAGCACTTCTCTCTTCCAAAGGGAGAAAACCCCTACTAAATCATTCAACATCTTTTCACACCTTCTTATTCTCCTTCCTGCTCATTCTTTGTGAGTTTCAAAAATATCTTCTCCAAAGAGTCCTTCTGTATATCAATATCTTCTACGCTCAACTCCTCATCATACAAAGTTTTAAGGATGCTGTTCAAGTTTTTATCCGCCTTTTTACACCTGATTTTTAAAGTCCGGTTATCCTCCTCCAAAGTGATCTCCTGTTCGACTTGGCTCAAGGACTCAGGAAGACTCTTCAACTCTTCAGAAAGAGTTATCACCAGACGTTCCCTGCTCATCTGCTCCATTATATCTTTCTTATTCCCTACTTTGATAAGTTCTCCATTGTTCAGAATGCCCACCCGGTTACAGAGCCTCTCAGCCTCCTCTATGTAGTGGGTGGTAAGTATTATCGTCTTTCCTCTGTTGTTCAACTTCCTCAGGTAGTCCCAGAGTTCGTGCCTCAACTCCACGTCAAGACCCGCGGTCGGCTCGTCAAGTATCAGAATCTCAGGGTCGTGTATAAGAGCCCTTGCAAGAGTCAGCCTTCTCATCATACCTCCGCTGAGTTGGTCCTCCGTCTTATCCTTCTTATCCGCTATCCCGAACCTGCTCAGCAGTTCATCTGCTCTCTTCTCAGCCTCTTTCTTCGGAATGCCGAAGTACCCTGCGGAGTAGACAAGTATCTCCTCTGCAGAGAGGAACGGGTCGAAGTTGAACTCTTGAGGGGAGAGACCTATCTTTTTCCTGACTTTCTGATAATCGTCTTCCACGTCAAGGCCTGTGACTTCTGCCTCTCCGCCCGATTTGTTTATCAGCCCAGTAAGTATCTTTATCGTCGTGGACTTTCCGGCGCCGTTCGGTCCAAGGTAGCCAAAGAAACCTCCTTTCTTCACAGAGAAAGAGACTCCTTTAAGAGCCTCTACGCCGGGAAAGGACTTCTGCAGATTCTTTACCCTTATCGCTACGTCCGAGTCCACCATAAAAACAAGATTTAAGGACTTTTTTTATAAATCTTGCTCTCAACCACGAGCCAGCACCAGTATCGAACGCCAAAACACCTATACTCTCCAAGAGATTACATAAAAGTTTATAAACTATGAGCACGGGAGAAGCAGTAAGCACATCAAGGGAGGAGAAAGATGGGTTTCAAGAAGTGGCTGAAGAAGGAAAGGCGCATATGGCACGACCACTTCCTCCCCTCCCTGATAGCGAGCCTGTCAGTAGCCTTCGTTCTAATAGTGTATGAGAGAAGCCTTTCAAACATAGTGCTCTTTGCCAGCGTAGGAGCCTCAGCAGTACTTCTCACAAACTCCACAAAGCACCACCTAATAAAACTGAGAACCTGCATAGGAGCGTACTTTATCTCGATAATAGTCTCCTTCGGAGTCTACACCCTGATGAACAAGACCGGTCTTAACCTGCCTTCAGGCTCGTTCATAGCTATCTTAATAGTTACCATGCTTCTTTTCAGTTTTGACCTATTCCACCCCCCGGCGATCAGCGCGGCTCTATCCTTTTTGCTATCTGGAAAAACCCCCTTCTCACTCATCTACCTCTTCCTAACAATCATAGCCCTGTTAATAATAATCAGAGGAGCAATATACTTGTTGAATGATAAACTTCCTATTAAAGAGTTTTACAAAGAGTTCAGAACCTGACCTAATTGTCTAAAAAAAGAGAGCGCCCAGTCACATGTCTGCCACGGATAAACACCCCTGAATACGGCACAGCGTATCAATATCACGAAAGACTTATAAAGGAATGAATAAACATTTTTCATCTCTTTTGTAGAGGACGAAGATAGTTTTTTGAAGGATGAGTAAGATGAATGAAGAAGACAGCGTTGACAAAGCAGAGAAGAAGGGGTTGAAACAGCGGGATAAAAGAGTCGTGCCCCAAGTGATAGAAGAGGAGATGAAGAGTTCTTACATAGACTACGCGATGTCAGTAATAGCCGGGAGAGCCCTACCCCACATAAAAGACGGTTTAAAACCTGTTCACAGAAGAATACTCTACGCGATGCACGACATGGGCTTGACCAAGAAAAAACCTCACAAGAAA
>CAYSOY010000033.1:721-9347 GCA_964432865.1 uncultured Methanosarcinales archaeon | reverse complement strand
TACAGAACCACGATCATGGAGGAGGAGAAAAGACTCTGCGATTTCGAATTTGTCTACTTTGCTTCGCAGTGGTCAACAATAGAAGGGAAAGAAGTAAATGACGTCCGTTATGACCTGGGGGAGAAACTTGCTGAGAAATACCCTGGTTTAAAGGAGAAAGTCGATGCAGTAGTCCCGATACCAAGAACTCCAATACCTTCTGCTAAAGGGCTGGCGGACACTTGGGAAATTGACTATGCAGATGATGTCATCTCAAAAGAGGGAGGGAGAATATTCTTACAAAATGACCAGGAGTCGAGAGAGAAGAGCGCAAAGTTCAACTTCAACTATGTCGAAAGTTTTTTTGAGAACAAACGCATTGCTCTTGTGGACGACAGCATAATCAGAGGTACCAACTCGAAGAGAGTTATAAAGGAGTTAAGAGGTTTCGGGGCGAGAGAGATTCATATGATGATAGTGTGGCCTCCCAACAAATATCCGTGCTATTACGGAATCGACACCCCCACAGAAGAGGAGTTGATAGCGAACAAGAAGAGTGTCGAGGAGATAAGAAAGATAATAGGTGCGGACAGTCTTAACTACTTAGATAGAGAGGATATCTACGACGTCCTCGGAGGAAGCGATTACTGCTCGGCCTGCCTGACCGGAGATTACCCCACCGAAGAGAGAACAGAACACCCTATCCTGGGGCTATAATTTTATCTTCTTAAAGTCGTGCGCTGCTTCCGTGTTCGGGAACACCTTTCTTGCTTCTTCAACCAGTTTATCCACTCTCGTATACCTTTTTGAGAAGTGAGTAAGTATCAGTTTTTTTGCGTTGGAGGTCGAGGCGATGGTGGCAGCCTCTTCGGCGGTCATGTGCGAGTGCTCCACAGCTCTCTCCTTGAGTTCCTCGAGGTAAGTAGAGTCGGTTATGATCAAGTCGGAGTCTTCAGCTAACTGCTTGGCGCCCAGGCACGGCCTGGTGTCTGTGATGTAAGAGACCTTTCTACCTTCTTTTGTAGTGGTGACGTCTTCCGGACGTATCTTCTCTCCTTTGAAGGTTATTGTCTCTCCGTTCTGGAGTCTTCCCAGCCTGGGCCCTTCTTTCAGACCGAACTCCTTGGCTTTCTCCAGGTCTATCTTCAACTTATCTTTCTCTTTGAAACTGTAGCCGACCGTCGGTGCTGAGTGTTCCAGAGGCGCTGCTTCGATGAGGTAGTCCTCGCACTCCTCCACCACTATTTTCTCATCAGTTCTTACCTCTTCCACGACGACGTCTGTTCTCGAGTCGAATATACAACTCTCCCGCATGTGCCCCATTCTCTTCTTTGTCTCTTTAGGACCTATTATCTTCAGCCCCCCTGGGTTGTCGCTGTTACCCATCGTCTGTATGAGCCCTATAATTCCAGAAACGTGATCGCCGTGCCAGTGCGTGATAAGAATCTTCTTCACCTTGTTCCTGTTTATCCCGGCGATGTTCATCTGCCTCTGTGTGCCCTCACCGCAGTCAAAGAGTATTCCTTCACCTCTGTACTCCAGATGAACTGAAGAGACGTTCCTCTCCTTTGTAGGAACCATGCTTGAACTTCCTAAAATAGTTAGTTCCATAACTAAATAAGAAATCCTGTTCTTTTATAAACTTTTTCTGAAGTCCTCTCCTAAACCCAATTACTAAAATTAGATTATATCTTCTTCAGCCACTACTAAGAAGTCGCCCGTCGCCTGGACCGCTGAGAAAGGAATAAGGAAGTCTCCCTCTTTGGACTTCTCCAGTTCCAACCTTTTCGAATAGTTCGTCGGAGATTTAAGAACTACGTGGATGAGTTCTCCGCTTGACGCGTCAAACACTAAGTCTCCTACGTCTCCAAATCTTTTCCCTGTTTTAGAAACTACTGTTTTACCTACAACCTTTTTTGAAAATTTCTTGTCTTCGCTCATACGACCACCTTCTCTTCTTTACAATAAAAGACTATAACACCTAATATTTAAAGGTTTTGTTTTCCTGAGAATCAACGCTTCGAAAAAAGAGCGGTTGTGCAGGTTTCAACTCTTTTTTTATAAAACCTCCCTCTCTGCGTTTCTCAAAAGGGTTATCCGGTCTTCGTCATAACCTTCTTTAATCATCTCTTTCTTAAAAGATTCCTTCTTCTCTTCGTCGGCGTGCCCCGGCACCATAACCTCTGGGTCTATCCAGTCTACAAATCTCTTTATATCCTCTTTCCTTCCGTGTCCTGAGACGTGGATGTTTTTGAAGATCTCTACGTTCTTCTGCTCTATTCTCCTCTCCAGTTTTTTCCTGTTCTCTATGTTGATGCCTACCGGTATGACCTTGCACGAGAATATTACCTTGTCTCCTTTCTTGAAGTCCAACATGTCCTCTTTGAATATCCTCGAGAGCGCCGCGTTTGGCTCTCCCTGATGCCCCGTGGTGAGGAAGAGATACTCCTCCGGCTTCTCAACTTTAGAGAGGAATTTCTCGATATTCGAGCCGTAACGAACTATCTTTGCTTCGGGGAACGTCGTGATACCTGCCTTCCGTGCTGCTCTGCTGTACTTGTCCAGACTCCTTCCGAGAAAGACAAGTTTTCTATCGAGTTTGTTCGCCATCTTCCGTATGTTGTTTATCCGGGCGATGTGGCTTGCGAAAGTGGTTATAAGCACAGTGTCTTTCTTGTCTATCTTCTTGCAGAGGCTGTAGAGTTCGTCCTTTACTTCTTTCTCCGGCTTTGTACTTCCGTCCGTATCGGCGTATAAAGAGTCTATCACTGCGCCTTTTACGTCCAGTTCTTTAACTCTGGAGAAGTTACTCTTGTCCCCGAGGACTCTGTTCTGGTCTATCTTGAAGTCGTTTGTGTAGAGAAACCCGCCGGACGGCGTGTGAAGGGCTATTAGAGATGCCTGTGGTGCTGAGTGAACAACGCTTATAAGCTCTAATTTAAAATTCTTCGAGATCTTGACCGTGGTGTTGGGCTCCTGTACAACTATCTCGTTCGGGAGTTCCACGTGCTCGTCTGAAACTAACGCTTTTAGGACTTCTGCAGTGAACCGAGTCGTGTATATCTTTGCGTTTGGAAACTTCTTCGCGAGGAAAGGAACTGCTCCTACGTGGTCGAGGTGCGCGTGGCTTACGCATATAGCCACTACTTTTTCCCTCTCTTCTTTAGAAAGGGTGTAGATGTTTGGGATCGCTTCTTCTTCTATCAGAACTCCGGGTGTTGCGTCGGGGTAGTCTCTCTCCCTTGTGAATTCGATGTAGTTCTCCAGCAGAAGGCCTATGTCGAGAATTACTATTTCATCTCCTTCTTTTACTCCAAGGCAGTTCCTTCCTATCTCTCCAAATCCTCCTATAGGGAGTAGTTCCATATATTATTTTTTTGAACTAACCATTCTTTTATAAACCTTTCTGCCTTTTTTCCCTTCTGCCTTTTTTGACTTTACACCAGGAAAAACTATATAAAGGACTTATTCTATTATTGGTGTTGTTGAACAAGAAGACGTATTATAATAGAGGTTTAAGAAAGTTTTTTGCGAGGTGAGGTGTTGATATGAAAACAAAGAGTCAGTACGTGCCACTGCCACACGAGTACATGCTTATCGGGATAATAGGTTTTTTCGTCTCAATCTTCACTATCTGGTCCATGTCGAAGACTTGGGGTTTCACTTTGGCGGTCTTCTGCCTTATTCTTTTTCTTGCTTCTGTTGTCAGCATGTCCAAGGCTGAACTCTCCGACGAGCACATTGAGCCTTTGAAGATACACGAGAAGAGTGGCGACGACGAGGACGGCGAAGACTCAGATTAGTTCTGTAAAAGAAGTTCTTGAACAAACAAGTCCCTTGTGGAACGGATTTTAATAAGATTTATATACCAGAACTTCTGATTCTGTATTGACAGAGTTCAGAATGGCTACTCCTCTTTCACAGCGGAGCGATGTACGGGAACCGAGCGGGAAAGAAGATTATTCTGTTATTGAATCCGCTATTAGTAACTCCATCCCTGTGTCTTCTGAGGTTTTCAATTACGACAAGAAGTTTCTGGACCTGGATAAGTCAGAGGTCGTTGATTTTATGGAGTCGATGGAGGAGTTCTATATGAAGGGTTCTTCAGGTAGAGAATACGGGCTCTCTGCGCGCAATGGAACGAGAGGTCTGATAAGTCACAGTTACTCTCCGAAGCAGTACCCGATTGAGAGAATCAATCTGAAAAGATATTTGTCAAATAGTCTGGATGAACTGGAGGAGTTGGCAGACCGGAGTTGCAGGGAGAGAAGTTCTGAGAACGGTTCTGGAAACGATTATGTTAACGTGGTCTTTGAACCAGGCTCTTCTGAAAAAGTTTGGTTCAAGGTCTACAAGAGATGGAGGCACGAGAACAGGTCAAAGCCGGTCTTACCGTCCAAGGAATTTCTGCTGGACTGCTCCAACCTCTCCAACTTAGAGAAGAGGTTGAAGTGAGAATTTGAACCTTCCATACCAAAGTGTTTTTCTTGAACTCCTATTCTCTTTCTGAGTTTAAATCACAAGTTTTTTATAACATGCACTCTTCTCCTTTTTATATGTCTGACAGCCCCGCGATTTGGATAGAGAAGTACCGTCCGAAAGATTTTTCTGACATCAAAGGCCAGGACGATGTTGTCTCCAGGGTGAAGAACTTCGTGGAGAAAGGCAACATGCCTCACCTCTTGTTTGCAGGGCCGGCGGGCGTGGGAAAAACCTCTCTGGCACTTGTCATCGCGAGGAAACTCTTCGGAGAGGGGTGGGACTCGAACTTCTTGGAACTGAACGCTTCTGACGAGCGTGGCATTGACGTTGTTCGAGAGAAGGTAAAGAACTTTGCCAGGACACGTGCTATCGGCGACGTCCCGTTCAAAGTAATCTACTTGGATGAGAGCGACGCGTTGACAAAGGAGGCACAGCAGGCTCTCAGGAGAACCATGGAGAACTACACCCAGACCTGCAGGTTCATACTCAGTTGCAATTACTCTTCTAAGATAATAGACCCCATCCAGTCGAGGTGCACCGTGTTCAGATTCAACCTGCTGGAGAAAGAGGACGTCTACGAGATTATCGAAAAGGTTGTTGAGCGGGAAGGCTTGAGTATTACTGAAGAGGCGAAGGAGGCGGTTTTCGAAGTCTCAGGCGGTGACTGCCGGAGGGCGGAGAATGTTCTTCAGAGCGCTGCGAGTCTCGGTGGTGAGATTACCGAGGAGAATATTTACTCCATGGCGAGTTTTGCAAAGCCCGAGGAACTCAGCCAGGTGATTGAACTGTGTAGTGACTCTAACTTCGAGACTGGAAAGGAGAAACTTCTTGATCTGATGCTTGAATACGGTCTTTCCGGCTTGGACGTGGTGAAGCAGTTGCAGAAGGAGGTTTGGAACTCTTCGTTCGAGGACAAGAAGAAGTTGGAGATGGTCAAGTACTGTGGTGAGGCTGAGTTTCGTATGGTTGAAGGCTCTGACGAGTACCTCCAGTTGGAGGCTTTGATAGCTAAGTTCTGCCTGCTCACCGAGAAGTAGTTTCTTAAGAACTGTGTGGTGTTGGTTTTTTTGTTGTTTCTTACCGCTCTAAGTCATCTCTTGTGATTTCCAACTCTCCCTCTTCAGGATTATACCTTTCTCTTACTTTCTTCAGAACTTTTTCTTCGGCCTCATTTAACTCTTTAGACTCTTTCTTTTTATCGTGCCAATTTAGGAGGTAGATTTCTCCTTCTTCGTCTTCTTCGAATTTGTAATTTTTGATGGCTTTTGTTTCTTCTTCGGTCTCTTCTTCTACTCTTAGACCAGGACCTCTTTTAGAGCTTTTATAAACATTTTTTATATTAAGACTGTATATATCTTTGTCTTTTAAGTACTCTACTTCGTACTTTTGATTCTTTTTACAGGTCTCTTCTCCTACTTCTTTAATTACGTCTACTAATCCTTCGTTTTTCTCGTCCATTTTTAACACTTCTTTATCTGTCTGTTTTTTTGGCTTAGTTATACTCAAATTAAAAAATTAATAAAGGAGTTTCTTCTTTTACCATCTTCCGAATCCGTCGTATCTCACTCTGAATCCGCTTCCTTGTCCTAAGTCAGCTACGCTTCTTCTTTGACTGTAGCCGTAGCTTCCTTCAAATCTGCACGGATAACCGCAGTACGGTCTGTAGAACGTGCTGTAGTGTGACGGCTGGTAATCCACCTGGACTCCTCGTCTGAGCCCTGTGACGTACATCGAGTTTGCATGTCCTCCTCCGCGTACAGGAGGGCTTATGTAGTCGTACGTCCCTCTGCTTCTGTCTCCGTAGTAACTCCTCTGTATCACTGTTTCGCTGTAGGCGGATGCTCCCGCAACTACTGTTATCAGTAGTATTACTAACGCAATTCCTGCTCCGAATATCTTTTTATAGTCCATTTTTTCTACCTCTTTTTAACCATGTTCTTTGTTACTATCAAATAGTATTCATCGGTTCTTTATAAATGTTTTGGTTTTTTTACTACTATTAAATCATTATTCTTTTTTTTTTTTTTTTTTCTATACTTAATACTAATATATTCTATTTTTTTGAGAACTCCCGCTACGAAGAGGCATCTATTTATAATCTTAGTTTAAAAAACTGCAAAAACTATATAAAACCCTGATGAGTTCGAAAGAGAAAATGGCAGAGAAGAACTCACAGAAAAAGAAGTCGAAGAAGAAAGACAAGGAGGAGTCTAAAGACTCTGAAAAGAAAAAGAAGAAATCAAAGTCTAAGAAAAGCAAGAACAAGAAGTCCAAGAGCAAAAAGAAAAAGAGTAAATCCAAGTCCAAAAGCAAAAAATCAAAGAAGAAAACTTCCGGGAAAAACTCTGTAAAAGCATACTTTGCAAGAGAACGAGTGATAACAGAAGACTCGGACCAGGCGAGAGACCTCTACAACAGATCAAGGTTTGGAATGATAGTAGAGGACGGAAAAGTACAACTCTCACTCCCCGAAGGACTCTTCCTGTTCGAGAAGGGAAAAATAGATGTTCTGGATGACAAGAACAACGAGATGACATCCAAAGAGTACATAAAGAAAGCCAAGAAAGTAGAGCCGAACTTCTGGGTAAGATACTCGGTGTACAAAGACCTGCGGGAAAGAGGATACATAGTAAAAACAGCGCTGAAATTCGGAGCCGACTTCCGAGTGTACGATAGAGGGGTAAAACCAGGAGAAGACCACGCCCGATGGATAATCTACCCAGTCCACGAAGGATCCACACTGACTTGGTACGAGTTCGCAGCGAAGAACAGAGTAGCCCACTCCACTAAGAAACGACTGATGATGGGAATAGTGGACGACGAAGGAGATGTCACCTACTACGAAATCAAGTGGATGAGGCCTTGACTACCACGCCTTTTTCTTCTTAATATCCTATAGTTTCTAACAACTAATCCTACTTTCCCAAAGAACAACTCTCTCAACAATTATTAATCCGATAACTCCGAAGTCTTATAGGTGTAGAAATTTTTTTCTTGTCAACCATGATTACAACTTTTATTACAGCATAAGTCTTCATACTGGCTTAGTGTTTTTAACAATCCTTCCTTTAATAATCCTTTTGGAATGTCCTCACTGGTTTCTCCTTTGTATTTGAATGTTCTGCAGTTTGTATCTTCTCCGCAGATATCAGAACAGGAACCACAGTAATTATCTGTTATCCTTAACTCTCCAGAGACAACCTCTTCAACATCTTTTCCATTTATTCTTATTGTTGGAGACCTTTTAAAATCATATCTTTCCTCATCAGTTTTATCAGTCATCCTGATCTTGTTTATCTTGAGATAATCGATTACTTTTAATTCCGATCTTAACTCTGCTAAAACCTCATCCAATGTTTGGTCAGCAGACTGACATCTTTCACAACGGCATAAATCCAAATATAAAAAATCAATAACTAACTTATTCATTTTTTCTTACCTCTACACAACAGGCATTATTAGGTGTTAATCCAAACTTATTAAGAAGTTCTTTTGTTTTTCTATCCTTGATTTTATAGATAACATTTCTTCCTTTCTTCTCGGATTTTAATATTCCAGATTCAGTCAAGATTTTAAGATGTCTTGATACAGTTGTTTGATCTTTGTCAATACATTGTGTAAAATCACAAGCACACTGTTCTTCGAATAGAAGATACTCTACAATCTGTAATCTTGTCTCCTCGCCAAGAGCTTTGAATATTTTCGCTAAGTCACCTGCCATAATATATGTATATATGTACAAATTTAAATACTTTGTGGTTGGGAAGCATAGAAAAAACCACTTTGATTATATTGCTGATGTATTGTATCCCCCACTAGAGAAAAACGGTTTTTCAATAGCAAAGCTACCAAACCTAACAATGATTTAACGACTACATTTCATTCCGTCCAAATTTTTACTTACTTTAAAGACGAGAGAGGGGGCTGGTGCTCCGCACATATACACTCCCTTCGGTCGAAAATATATTTAAATAACGTAAGTTTTTAGAAATTATATGGTTAAAGAAATAGAAATATTTGCTGATGAAATCATTTGTCCTATTGATTTTAATAACGAAACAAAGAATATTCTAGGGATTTTTTGCTTATTTATACCCTCAGATTCTAAACAAAAAATAATTCGAGACTTATTAAATTACAGGTGTTTAAATTCAGAAAACAACAA
>CAYSOY010000033.1:0-711 GCA_964432865.1 uncultured Methanosarcinales archaeon | reverse complement strand
TATTGATTGTAAAAATAGAAATCACTGTAAACAATCTTGGCATAAATCAAATAACTGCGAAATCCACAACCAGAAAATAAGATCTTCTCGTGCAAGCAATTCACTGAAAAAAATCTCTAAATCATGGATAAATTACTTTCTTAAAAGAAATAAAGAAGATAGAGCTTTGAGATTTAATGTTTTATTTATTGAGTTGGATAAAATGGATATTTCCAAGTTTGGAACTAA
This sequence comes from uncultured Methanosarcinales archaeon, assembly GCA_964432865.1. GTDB lineage: Archaea > Nanobdellota > Nanobdellia > Woesearchaeales > UBA525 > CAYSOY01. The sequence goes on along the minus strand of CAYSOY010000033.1, from coordinate 483 downwards.
AAAAATACATGAAAATATGTATAACAAATTTTTTAGGACTACTATAAACTACGGTTTGAAATCATTTTTCGAAAATAAAAAAGTAATAGTTGAAAATGTTTTCCATGATAAGGAAGTATGGAAAAGCATGAATATTTCCCGTATTTAAATTTACATAAATTGAATAATGAAATTAAGGATATTGCTGATTTTGAGAATACAAGCATTATTTTTGTAGATTCAAATCACAAAAATTGTGGCCAAAATAATAACAGATATGAGGAATCAAATATTATTCAATTTGTGGACTTAATATTAGGCAACATATCACAGTGTTTATTTTATTTATCTAAAGACTCTCTAAAAAAAGAGTATGCTTCAATGGTTTATCCTCTAGTAGAAAGATTAGTAAAGAAAGCCAAGAATTATAACAGCTCTTGGAAATATATTAATAGACAAAATATTAGTTTTTTCCCAAAATCATATGGAGATAATTTTAAAAAG
>CAYSOY010000032.1:0-9415 GCA_964432865.1 uncultured Methanosarcinales archaeon | reverse complement strand
AGAAGTCCAAAAGCAAAAAGTCTAAAAAGTCGAAAGATAAGAAATCTAAAAAGAAAAAGTCAAAGAAGAGCAAAAAATCTAAAAAGTCGAAAAAGAAAAAGAAGAAAAAGAGTAAAAAAGAAGGCAATTAAGAGGGATATAAACTATGGCTGATGATGAAGATACGAGGAGCAGTTCGAAATCTTCCGCCTACGAAGTAAGCAATGGAGAGATTGATAAGAAGAGCAAGTACTGTCCAAAGTGCGGACCAGGAACCTTTATGGCTTCCCACGAAGACAGGTACACCTGCGGTAAGTGCGGGTACATGGAGAAGAAATAGTTAACCAGAATAAGAGAGAAGATAATAAATTAATAGAAAAAAAGAGTAAAGCGGTATTTCTGTGTTTGCTGACAAAACCTGACAAACCCAATCTTAACAGTTACTACCTAATCAACAGTCCATTCGTAATTATGAGCACTTCTTCCCCTGCTCTTTCTGATTTCCGGGTTGTATGGCTCCAATATATTTTTAAAATAGTCTTCTAACTCGTCAAATCCTGCTTCTCCTGAGTACTTTATCATGTAAGGTTTCTTATCAGCGTCTTCCGGCCGAGAGTAGATACTAAACTCCTCGAGTTTTATCTCCAACTCTTCAAACTCTTCTCTATCCTTACTATTTTCTATTATTTTCTTTAATCCTTCAACAGAACTTTCTTCTTCACTCTCTAAATCTTCCTTGTTCTCTATATAAATAAACATTTCTACAAGTTCATCTTCGCCTTTGTAGTTTTCTTCCGGTCTTTCTTTTATAACCATATTATATCACCTTTTTTCAAACTTTATATTTTTTTCTTTTTTTATTTTTTTCCTTTCACACTAGGCTCTTTAAGCATCTTGTCGACTCTGAGCAGTCCTTCGCCGAATTTGATATGCTCTCCGAGGTACTCTGCTGTCTCTCTCATCCTGTCATACATCTTTCCAGGAATATCTTGCCTCATCAAGTGGTTCTTGACTACTCCGAGAGCCCCTGCCACGTGGGGCGAAGACATGCTTGTTCCGGAGAGTTCTGAGTATTTGTTGCCGGGGTAACTCGATTTTATGTTTACTCCCGGCGCGGAGATGTCCAGCGAGTCGTTTATGTTGCTGAAGTCTGCGTGGTTCTTGTTCTTGTCCACTGCTGCTACAGAGACTACTCCTTCGTAGGTTGCTGGGTAACTGTATCCTTTACCGTTGTTTCCTGCAGACGCGACTACTCCGATACCTTTCTTGTAGGCGTGGAGGCAGGCATCCTCTTCTGCTTCGTTTCTGTAACTGGAGCCCAGGCTCATGTTGATGACGTCCACCTGCTCTTCTATGGACCTGTCTATCGCCCTGACTATGTCTATTATGCTTCCGCTTCCGCGCTTGTTCAAGACTTTGTATGCTTTCAATTGGCAGTTCTTTGCCACGCCGGTGTTGTCTCCGGCGACTGTTCCTGCTACGTGCGTTCCGTGCCCGTTGTCATCCATCGGGTCCTCTTTGTCGCGTACAAAGTTGTATCCTTTGTCTTCTCCGAAGTTATCTGATATCTCTTGGTGGCGGTAGTCTATTCCTGTATCTATTACTGCTATGGTCATTCCTTCACCGCTTGTTGACTCCAGGTCTCCCCCTACCATCTCTATGTTCCATTGTTCTTCTGCGGGGAGCCTGTTCTTCACCTTCTCTACTCTGTAAGGCGGGAGGTTTACCTCTTTTGCCGGCTTCGCCCTCAACTGTACTCCTTCCGGCAGGTCATTCTGTCTGATTGACCCGTTCATGTTGTTGCTCTCCTCTATTATCCTTCTCACGTCTTTTTTACTGCACTTCACTGTCACCATAGGAAGGTGTTTCAGATAGTCTGTCTTGTTCCCTTTGAAGGCCTGATCTATCTTCTCAGTCAGCGAAGCTTTGGCTCGTGAGGTGTGCCCTCCTTGTATGGATATTATTACACCGTTACTTTTTCTTTCTTCCCCTTTTCCTTCTCTCCCTGTTATTTTGTTGTACCCTTTTTTCAGGTCTTCGGGCAGAAGGAGGTTTTTCTTGAGAAAGTTCTTTATGTCAAATCCCATATTATCCCCTCTTCGGCGTTCTCTATTCTTCTCTGTCCGTGTTGACTCTCCTGTTTTCGGAGTAGAGTAGTCCTCTTGTCAGAGGACTCTCGACTCTCTTCTCCTTCTTTGCTCAACTCAGGTTCTTGCCGTACTCTATTATCTTGTCTGTTATGTCTTTCCATTTCAAGTTAATGCCTTCGTCTTTCTGTTTTTTGAAACTCTTCCTGGTTTTTGAGTTCTCTATATCTTCCATGACTTTGTCCAGATTCTTGTATAGCGGAGCTATCTTCTCCGCCTTGCACATGAAATCTCTTTCTTTGTCCACGAAGACGGGCGTGTTCTGCTTGTAGAGTACAGAGTAGGTCTCTGACTTCAGTTGGCTTTCTTCGTATTCCATACCCCCGTAGAAGATAAGTCCTCCGAGTACTGCTGTTCCTATTGTTTTTCTTATTAGTCCCATATTATCACCTTATTTCTCTTGTTTTATCCTTGTCTGTGTGTCTGTATTTTTTTGTTCCGCGTTGTCTCTATCCACTGTCTCTGCTCTGGTTTTTGTCGTTTGTTTCTCTTTGTCTTGTTAGAAGAAGTATTGTTTAAAGAGCGTTTTTCAAAGAAATTCGAAAACTGACCGAAAAGATTGGATATCTGACGATTTTTTTCGAATTCTTTCTCCATTTATTAAGGGTTTCTCCTCAAATTTTGTCTCCAAAACCTTTTTATATACCAAGTATTATTAGTTTAGCAAGATGAAACTTTTAGAATATCTGAAGATGTACTTCAAGTCGCTAAACCCCAACCTGTACGACGACCTGTGCAGGACCAGAATGATCCACGTGGTAAAATACTTCTTCTTTGCCTTAACTCTCTCCTTGGTTCTTATGAGCATAGCTGCTGCTCCCAAGTTCGCAAACACTCCTGACTACTTGGACAGTAAATTCTCTGAGTTTCAGACTTTCAAAGTTTCCGGGAACTACTCCGCCGACAGCAAAATTCTGTTCTCAGAAGAGCCATCGGTAGCGGTGGATATGGACGGGGAGAAGATGCGTGGAGAGTTACTGCTCTTCACACAAGAAGGTATCCATTACAAGAAATACGGGCTGTTTGGCAGTGACTTCGTCTCCTGGAGCGAGGTAAACAACTTCAAGAGTTCTGAAAAAAGCCCTGTTCTTTTCCTCTTAATATTCCTCCTCCCTTCTCTTGTCTTCTGGCTGTTCATATTCTTCTCCTTAAAGTACTGGCTGTACATCCTGCTATTCAGCACTCTGGCCTGGCTTGTTTCAAAATCTCTCAGCTACGAGATAGAGTTCTCTGACTGCTTGAAGACAGGTGTTTTCTCCGTGACGCCTCTAATGATACTTGAACTGGTCCTTCTATTCTACATACAACTCTTCTGGCTCTCCCTTGGGTTCTACGTCCTTTTCTTCCTCCTGACAGTGGCTCTGGTTGGCGAAAGAGAACTTACTTCTTCCAAGAATAACAGCGGAAAAAAGAGAAAAAAGAAAAAAAGAAGCGGTGCAGACAAGGAGAAGAAGAAGGGGAGTTCAGGAAAGAGGATGGATTCAGACTCAGTTATAAAAGGTGTTAATAGAAAGAAGAAAAGGTAGATATACAATGGTGGACGTGGAGAAAGATTTGTTCAATAAGAAGAACGGAGATGATAAAAATAAGTCCAAGAAGAAAAAGGAAAAAAGTTCTAAGAAAGATTTGAAAGAAGAAGAAAAAGAGAAGATAGATGAAGTAATAACCTATTTCGAAGAGACTGCCGGTAGGGTCAGAGAACTGGAGTCGTCTTTCGACGAGATTTCTGAAGAAGCAGATGAGAGAGAAGAGAAACTGAGCGGGATAAAAGACGATTTAAAAAAGGACTTGGATGAGATTGAGGAGATGAACGAAGACCTTCAAAAGCAACTCTCTAATATGAAAAAAAAGATTCTGAACCTGATAAACAAGTTCCGTCTAAGCGTCAACAAGGCAGAGTTTGAACAACTGAAAAAAGAGGTTGATGATTCATGGGAGCCCGAGAAGTACATAACCAGAGGAGAGTTTGAGAGGCTGGTTGAAGAGAGCGAGGTATAACTGAATTGTAGAAATACGAATATCTGCACAATGATAAATCTACTACGGCGTAAAGAGCAGACCCTCTTCCCCTGAGTTCTGTTTCATCTTGGTCTTCTCCTGTTCCAGAACCTTTGTGACCTCGTGGAACCTGAACTCTCCCACGCTGTAAGAATCTATATCCTTTTTGAACTCCTCCATCTCTTTTTTATTCCTGAAAATCGCTTCTACGCAGTAGTCGTAGGTGTCTATTAGGAACACGTTGTTTACAAACTCGGAGTCTTTAAGAAAGAACTCTGTCTCCTCTTTGTCCTCGGTATTTATAAAAAACCACGCTCTCAACGCCCAGCCCAGTTTTTCAAAATCCAACAGAGAAGTATGCTTCTTTATGACACCTTTTTCTACGAGCCGGTTATACCTGTTGAATACGGTTGAACTCGGCATCTCGTGCGTTCGCCCGATTGATGAAAAAGTCCTCCTCGCATCTTCTCTCAACTCGTCTATGATCTTTGCTCTGCTTTCTTTATCCATTCTTACAAACTCCCACCACTTTTTTTGTCACTTCTATCATCCCCTCTTGTCACTCACTCCTTCTTCCTGTCTGTGTCTTTTTTCTACTAACTCTGCACTGCTCTCTGCTGTTTCTTCTACTATCATTTACTGTAACTATGTTTAAAAAAATCTTCTGAAAAAAGTTCGGAATCCTTTCAAAAATTCTAAATATCCCACGTCCACGCTCTTTGATCTGTTACTTATACCCCCTCTCTCAGAAAAATTTATAAACCCAGATTTTTTTTCTTTCTCCTATGATACAGAAAACATTTCTATTCCTTGACAGGGTTGGAAAAAAGACTGAAGAGAAACTTTGGAAGAAGGATATACACGATTGGCAGTGTTTCAAAAAAGAAGACTCTATACCAGGGTTCGGAACTGCCAGGAAGAAGTTCTGCGATCGTTGCCTGGACAAGGCAGAGGCTGCTTTGGAGGACAGAGATATTGAATACTTCAGTTCTGAAGTCCCGGACAGCCATCACTGGCGCCTCTTTAACGAGTTTGATGATGAGGTAGTTTATTTAGATATAGAGACGACTGGTCTGCACGGCGACATAACGGTCATCGGCTTGTACAACGGAGAAGACACCCACTTTTTGGTTAGAAACGCCAACCTGAACAAGGCGAGTTTGAAAAAGGCGCTTTCGGAAGCAAAGTTGCTGGTGACGTTCAACGGTGCAAGTTTCGACCTGCCTGTGATAGAGAAGTATTTTTCAGAGGCACTACCCGACATTCCTCATATAGATTTGAGGCACGTCTGCAGGAAGATAGGACTCACCGGTGGTTTGAAGAAAATAGAAGAAGAGACAGGTATCTCACGAAGGTCGGACGTTAAGGACGTGGACGGCTACGAAGCAGTAATACTCTGGAAGAAGTACCGAGCCACGGGGAAGAAGAAGTACTTGGAGAAATTGATAAAATACAACGAAGCGGATATAAAGAACCTTGAACCGCTTGCCGAGTTGGCAGTAAATAAGATCTGGGGAAGAACAAGAAAATTTAAAAATGACAGTTCACTTCCTGATTAGTAGAGTTGAACCGAATCAGAATTTAATTTATAAAGAAGTGGTTGAGAACAATAGTCAAAGACTGTTAGAACTGGTTGAGGTGTGAATGTACATGCTGGAATACATATGGATTCTTCTTCTGATAATACTTATACTACTTCTCGTCTCTCTACTTGTGTGGGGGTTGAAGAAGGGGGTTATACTCGCGATGAACTCGGTGATAGGGTTCTTTGCTCTCCACTTCGTTCAAATATTCTCTCCGACTCTCAAGATAAACTTCTGGAGCGTTATAATAACGGCTATCGGAGGCATAATAGGATTCATAGTTGTAGTAGGACTACACTTACTGAACATCGCTTTTTAAGTTTCTGAATCCTTCCTGACAGAATCTTTAATCTAATAGCGTCCAAACCCAAATATTTATAAACATCTACTTATGTCTCTTAATCTATTCTCTCAATTCTCTTATCTTGCCTTCAAGGTAGGAAGAGGAGTAGGGGGAAGTTTAAGAATAAAAGAGTAGTACAAAAGAGTTGAAAAGGGTTGAAAAGGAGTTGATTAGATTTGGCAGTTGACGATAAGAATAAGAAGAGTTCAGATGAAGAGTCAAAGAAGTCAGAGAAGTCAGGCAACTCGAAGATTGAAGAGAAGGACTTTGTGACAATAGAGTACACAGGTACTCTTGAAGACGGCGAAGTATTCGATACCACAGACGAAGAGGTCGCCGAGGAGAACGAATTAGACTCTGAAGAGGAGTTTAAGCCTATCACTATCTGCGTCGGTGAAGGCCACCTCATAGAGGGGTTGGAAGAAGCACTCATCGGCAGGAAGGTTGGGGGTCAGTTCGAAACCACTATCTCGCCGGAGAAAGCATTCGGGAAGAAGTCAGGAGACAACCTGAAACTCGTGCCTGAAAAATTCTTCAATGAGAAAGACATCGAGCCGTTTGTAGGACTCGAGGTCAACATAGACAACCAATTTGGAGTCGTGAGAAGCGTTGCAGGCGGGAGGATAATGGTCGATTTTAACCATCCTCTGGCAAGCAAAGAAGTCACTTATGATGTCAAGATAGAGGAGAAAGTAGAGGATGATAAAAGCAAGGCAGAATCTCTTCTTGAAATGAATAAGATACCTTTCAAAGAGATCTCTGTGGAAGACGAAGAAGCAGTCGTCTCCATGGAGAGGATGATCCCTCCTCAGATGCTGGAGCCTATCAACAACCAAATAGTAGATCTGACAGGGTTTGAAAAAGTCAGTTTTGAAACTGGAGAGAAGAAAGAAGGAGAGTCCAGTCAGGAGAGTGTCAGCAGTGAAGAGAAAGGGTAAGAAGAGAGAAGGCAAACCGAAATTTTTAAATAACTATTCAATAATTAAGTTAATCTATAGGTGAAGAAAAGGTTAAGAGAGTTGACAAGCGGGGTGTACGGTGTGGATTCGATAATAAATAAAGTGAAGAAGAACTCGTCTGACGAGGAGAACAAGAAGGACGACGAGGAGAAAGAAAATGATGAGGATAAGGACAGCAGGAAGTCTAAGAAGATGAACAACGATGACTCTCCAAGCGTGTTTGACTTGGGGAAGAAGAGCAGTAACTCCGATAAAGCAGAGGAGTTTCAGAAGAGAAAGAAAAAAACAAAGAAGAAAAAGAAGAGCAAAGAGAACAAAAACACAAAAAGCAGTAAGAGAAAGAACAATAAGAAAAAAAAGAAAAAAACGGATTCTGGCAAAGACAACTCAAAGAACTACATCGAGATTAAGAAAGAGAAGGAAGAAAAGAATAAGGGCAGGAAAAAAGACAAATCTTCTAAAAGCAGAGAGAAGAAAGATAGCGGTGGAGAAGATGGAAGCGGAGAGAACATGGATGAACACCTGGAGACAGTTCTGTCCGAAAGAAAGGCTGACATAATAGTTATCGGCTCAGGCGGAGGCGGAAACAACACTATAAACAGGATGAACGAAGTAGGCATACAAGGTGTTGAATTGGTAGCTGTGAACACCGACGCCCAAGACCTCTTAACAACAAACGCGGATTCCAAATTGCTCATTGGAGAAGACCTCACCAACGGTCTCGGAGCAGGCTCTATACCAAAAGTGGGAGAGGAGGCCGCCCGCGAATCACGAAAAGATATTAAGGATAAACTCTCAGGCTCTGACATGGTCTTTATAACCTGCGGTCTGGGTGGAGGGACGGGAACAGGTTCTGTCCCGGTCATGGCAGAGATTTCGAAGAAACTTGGGATACTAACTGTTGGCATAGTCACTCTTCCTTTTGAGATGGAGGGTGAAAGACGGCAGAAGAACGCCCTTTCAGGACTCGAGAAACTGAAGGACGAAGTAGACACGTTGATAGTGATCCCCAACGACAAACTGCTTGAACTCGCTCCCAACCTCCCTCTGCACTCAGCTTTCAAAGTCGCAGATGAGATACTGACGAACGCTGTCAAAGGAGTCTCGGAGTTGATAACCAAGGCAGGCCTTGTTAACATGGACTTTGCAGACGTGAAAGCGGTTATGGGAGACGGCGGTCTCTCCCTGGTGGGCATAGGAGAGTCGGACTCTGAGAACAAAGCGTCTGAAGCTGTGGAGAAAGCGATACAGAACCCTCTCCTCGACATAGATATCGGAGGAGCGACAGGAATGCTTGTGAACGTCTCCGGCGGAGAGGAGATGACCTTGGAGGAAGCAAGAAAAGTAGTAGAGACGGTCAGCGTCCGTTTGGAAGACGACGCAAGGATAATCTGGGGGGCGCAGATAGACAAGTCCCTGGAGGACAAGATAAAGGCGATGCTTATAGTCACAGGGATACAAGAAGATACAATAACAGGGATTAACGATTACGAAGAAGAGAGTGTTGAAGACGAGATAGAAGACGAACTCGGGATAGAATTTGTGGAGGATGAAGGAGAGACTGAGTTTTGAAGAACTGAGCGAGGTAGTAGATAGACGAAAAATTTTTGCAGGTGTGTAAGTTGAAAATAAGAGAAGGTTGGAGAAAGATAAAGAAGTTCACGAACAAATGCATAAGAGTCTTGAAGATAACCAAAAAGCCGAGCACGAAAGAGTTCAAGACCATAGCAAAAGCCTCAGGGCTTGGAATAGCGGTGATAGGGCTGATAGGGTTCATACTACAAATAATAGACCAGTTACTGGTAATGTAGTTTTTTTATGGGAAAAAGGAGATATTAGCGAGGATAACATGGCAGAGAAGAAAAAAGAGAAGGAGAAAAACGGAGACAGTTCCAGCAGTACGGGAGAAAAGAAGATGAAGAAAGGAAAGAGCAGTGGCAAGATAACACTATCTTCTTCCTCTTCAAGCAAAGACTACGACGATATAGTCAAGGAGTTCAAAGAAGACGTAGAAGAGACAGAGCCTGAAGAGGGGAAAGAAGAAGAGAAAGAAGAGCCTGCAGAAAAGAAAGAAGAGCCTGAAGAGGTGAAAGAGGAAGAGATGGATACAAACCTCTTCGCATTAAGAACTACTTCCAACAGAGAGAACCAAGTTTTGGGGTTTGTCGCGAGCAACGCCGACAAGAAAGGATTCAACGTGATGAGTGTGATACGACCCCACGGTATGAGAGGATACATCTTCTTAGAGGCTGCTTCGAGGTCTGACGCCGAGCAAGCGGTCCACGGAATACCTTACGCAAAAGGCATACTTCCTAAAGAGGTCGGCTACGATGAGATAGAGCACATGCTCGAGTTGGCTAAGAAGGAGAGGAACATTCAGAAGAACGACATAGCAGAGATAATAAG
>CAYSOY010000031.1:9121-9528 GCA_964432865.1 uncultured Methanosarcinales archaeon | reverse complement strand
AAGTAGCTAAGAAACACAGTAAGCAATTACTGAAAAAATCTCGAAAGAAAAGAGAAAAAGAATTTGAAATACGGAGAAAAGAAATCCAGAGATATTTCAAACCAAGAATTCAAAAACAAAGAAAAATCCTTAGTAATTTACGAGATGCTCCGAAAGAAGAAGAAATGAGAGAAGCCAATATTGGCCGTACAAAAAAAAGACTCAAAGAACTTAAGGAGGAAAAAGAGGAACAGTTGAAAAAAGAAAAACAAAAGAAAACGCTATATGATGAAGCTCCTGAATTACTTAATACTGCCTTGATTAAATGTGAGTAGCTGTGAATAACTACAAATGTTCTTATTTAGTAAAAATTTAATAAATAACTGATAATTTTTAAGAGAGTATAAATATGGAACATCGGAAAGTTA
>CAYSOY010000031.1:0-9111 GCA_964432865.1 uncultured Methanosarcinales archaeon | reverse complement strand
ACTGATAATTTTTTTGGTTATCCAAGGAAAGAGCGAGGACCCCGGAACTAGAAAATTTCCTGTTAGAGATCAAGGTTCTATGACTAAATATACTGAAAAAGTAGGAGAAAAATATTGGTATGTATGTAAGAAATGTAAATCTAAATGGATTTGGTGAATATAGAGAAGATATTTTTTATGGTTTTTCCATCTTTTTTCAATTCATCAGATAAATCGATATCATATACAGATTCATAAGACAATAGTAGTCTCTCAGACGTTATTAAACCACTGGTACTACACTGTACAAGCAACCGCAGAGTATTTAAACAACCTTTATTAAATAGAAAGATATATTAGTAGTTTGCAGTTATTAATTTATTAATTGTAGAGGTAGAGGATGGCTTTACTAACGAAATCTGGTTTTATGAAGGGTCTGCAGTGTCCTAAACTGCTGTGGGTCTACGCTAACGACAGAGAACGTATGCCCGAAGTTGCAGAGGCGAAGCAGGCGATTTTCGACAAAGGAGACCGTGTAGGGGAGCAGGCGAAGAAGTTGTTTCCCGGAGGCATAGACCTGCCTACGGAGGACTTCATGCTGAACATAAAGAAGACTGAAGAACTCCTCGGTGAGAGAAGGCCGTTGTTCGAAGCAGGTGTTAAGAAGGATAACCTGTACGCAAGAGTCGACGTCCTCGTCCCGAAGAACAACAACTCCTGGGATATAGTAGAGGTGAAGTCCTCCACCAGTGTGAAAGAGGAGCACTTGGACGACGTCTCCTTCCAGAAGTTCGTCTGTGAAGAGGCTGGGCTCAGCATAGACAAGGTCTTCGTCCTCCACGTAAACACAGACTACGTGAGAGAAGGAGATCTACAACCAAAGAAACTCTTTACAAAAGAGGACGTCACGGAGGAGTGCAGAGGCGTAGAGAAAACAGTAAAAAAGTTTTTAGATATTATAAGCGGAGAAGAGCCAGAAGTAGAGGTTGGTCCTCACTGCTCTTCGCCTTACGACTGCCCTTTGGAGGAGTGCTGGGAGTTCCTCCCTGACCGCAACGTCACGGAACTCTCCCGCATCGGAGAAAAAACTTTTCAACTGATAGAAGACAACCACTTGTCTATAGAGGAGATACCTGAAAGTTTCAAACTCTCCGAGAAGCAAACTATAGAAAAAAACTGCGTAGAAGAGAATAAAATAAGAGTTGAAGAGAGACAGATAAGAGACTTTCTCAAAAGCATAGAAGAGCCGGTCCACTACCTTGACTTCGAGACCATAAACCCCGCCGTCCCTTTGTTTGATGGCACGTCTCCTTACCAGCAAGTGCCGTTCCAGTTCTCACTCCACATAGTAGAAGGCAGTAGCACAGAACATATCTCTTTCATAGCAGAGCCCGGTGAAGACCCGAGAGAAGAGTTCATAAAGGAGTTGAAGTCTTCAGTGGAGGACAAGGGCTCCATAGTAGTCTATCATAAGAGTTTCGAAAGCCGAGTGTTGAACAACGTCGCAGACTACCACCCAAGATTCAAAGACTTTGTGAGAAGAGTGAAGGAGAGATTTGTAGACTTGGAAGTTCCGTTCAGAAACCACGACTACTACAACCCTGAGCAAAGAGGGAGTTACTCTTTGAAGGCTGTTCTGCCCGCAGTCACAGGGGAGTCGTACGAGGACCTTGAAGTACAAGACGGAGGCACCGCGTCTGTGAGGTACAGGGAGTTGATGGAGGACTCTAACGACACTGAAGCCGTGTTGAACTCTCTGGAGGAGTACTGCACCTTAGACACTGAAGGGATGATATGGATAGTTGAAGAACTGAAGGAACTGGTCTGATTTTCTACACTGAGAGTTTCAAAGCGTACATGAGCAGTATCCCTGCTGTGAAGACTCCGAGGTTGGTCGCCAGTGTACTCATTTCTTTCTCTTTCATTATCTCTGGTATCAGGTCGGAAGCTGCTATGTAGAGGAAGCCTCCCGCTGCTACCGGGATGAGAAATTTCATCGAGACCTCTGCGTAGTTTGACAGGAAGTATCCTGTCAGCCCTCCTGCTACCGCTATTACCGCTGTTGCGAAGTTCATACCTAATGCTTTAATTTTTGAAAACCCTCCGTGTAAAAGCACTCCGAAGTCTCCTATTTCCTGCGGTATTTCATGGAGCGCGACTGCTAAGGTTGTTACCAGGCCTAACTTCGTGCCTGCTGTGAAGCCCGCTGCTATGATAAGCCCATCTATGAAGTTGTGGAAGCCGTCACCTATAAGGTTCATGTAGGCGAAGGTGTGGACTTCGCAGTCTCCGTCGTGGCAGTGCCTCCAGAACAGGAGTTTCTCAGTTATGAAGAATAGAATAAATCCTGCGAGTATCCATAGAGAGGCAGTCTCTGCCTTTGTCTTCTCTACTGCTTCAGGTATTAGGTGGAGAAAAGCTCCTCCCATAAGACCCCCTGCTGACAGTGCTACGAGCGAAAGAAGTATCTTTTTAGTAGTTCGCCTGGTAAGCCCCAGTAGTACTACTCCGATTAGTGATAGTAGGCTCACCGCTGTCGTACTTAGTAGAATCCATGCCAGTGTGTTCATACTTGTTCAACCTCTGTTCTTCTCTTCCAAAATAACTATTGTTTAAAACTTTCGGTTGTCTCCTCCTACAAAAAACCAAATTTATACTACTAAAGAATAATTAAATTCGAAAGGTTTATATAGTATAGTTGTATTCTGAAAAGGTATATGGGAGAAGAAAGTTTAGAAGAAGATAGTATAGCAAATATACTCTTAGTCGAAGACGAACCCATAGTAAGAGCACTTACCAGGATAAAGTTTGAGAAATCAGACTATGAAAACTATGAAATGGTTATGGGCGAAAACTACGACGAAGCCCTTGATGAGATAAGTCCATCCAGCATAGATGCAGTAATAACCGACATAGATTTTAAAACTGAAAAGAACGGCTTAGACCTCTTAGAAAAGATAAAAAAAGAGTACCAAGGCATACTTGTCTATGTCATGTCAGGAACGATCGACTACTACGAAGAGAGGATCGAAGAGTTGGAAAAATATGGTATCGGACCGGATGGCAAGTTTGGGAAAAGCAATAAAAACAATGATTACGAAAAATTAATAGAAAAAATAAAAGGAGACTTATAACAGTTGAGACTCTACCTGCTCAGTTCTATCACTTTCTCCACTTCTTCAACAAACTTCTCCGCCTCTTCCTTGGTGTTGTAGAAGTAGAACGACGCTCTTACAGAACCTTTCATGTCGCGGGCGTTGAACCAACTGTGGACGCAGTGAGCTCCTGCTCTGACAGCTATGTTGGCTCCTGAATCAAGCATCTCGGCAACTTCGTGAGGATTAATCCCTTTTATATTAAAACTAAAAATACCACTTCTCATCTCAGGATCTTCAGGACCAATAAGTTCAATCTCCTCGTGTTTTAATAAACCTTCTGTAATTATTTTGTTAAGCTTCAAAACTTGTTTTTTTATGTTTCTATACTTGACTTTTTTTATGTATCTGCATGCCTCTCCGAAGCCGATAATCCCAGAATAATCTTGTAGACCAGCCTCGAACTTCATAGGAATCTCCTCCTCGACATAACTGTCGTACTCGGAGTTCATAACAGTACTCCCGCCGACCAAGAACTGATCTAATCTCTCAAGAGAACTCTTCTTCCCGTAGAGAACACCAACGCCGGTGGGCCCAAGCATCTTGTGTCCTGAAAACACGAGGTAGTCAACGCCGAGTTTCTTAACATCTACCTTCTGGTGAGGTACTGACTGCGCGCCGTCCACCAAGACCTCGACTCCTTTCTCGTGCGCAATACTGACAATCTTTTCAATAGGATTACTGACTCCGTCCATGTTGGAGGTGTGGACTACGGAGACTAATTTAGTATTTTTACTAAATGCTTCTTTATAATTCTCTAAACTGAAAGTGTTATCCTCTCTGCTCTCAACCACTTTTACCTCGACTCCTCTCTCCTCTTCGAGTTTAAGCCAGGGTACTAAGTTAGAGTTGTGCTCCTTGTCCGAGATTATTACCTCGTCTCCTTCTTCAAAGCCTAAACTGTTCGCAACTAAGTTTATTCCTTCGGTGGTATTCCTCAAGAAAACAATCTCTTCTGGAGAGCTCGCGTTTATCAACTTCTTAACCTCGCGCCTTGCCTTGGAGACTTCGGCGTCGACTTTCTCCGCGGGGGAGTGAGCGCTCCTCCCAGCGCAGGCGGAGTAGTCTGAGTAGTACGAGTTCATCTTCTCCACTACCTGCTTTGGCTTGAGAGACATGCACGCGGTGTCCAGATAGACAAAGTCTCCCTGCACCACGGGGAAGTCATCCCTTACTTCGTCCACTTTGAACTTGTTGAATAACATCTTTACCTCTTGTTTGACAGTTCTTTATCAATAATTGCCTTGAAAGTTTTAAAAGGTTTTGACTCCACGACTTTCCTGCCGTTGATAAAGAAAGTAGGTGTGCCTCTGACACCGGCGTGGACTCCTTCAAGTTTATCACTGTCAATCTCATCTTTGAACCTCTCCTCCTCTATACATTTTCTGAACTCTGTGGTGTTCAACCCAGTGCTCTCCGCGACGCCGTAGACTCTCTCCATAGTTATTTTTCCCTCGAGAGAGAAGTAGCGCCTGTAGAACTCTTCGTAGAGGTTCTGGTTGAAGGCGCAGTCCGCAGCGAGGGCTGTCTTGTAACTCAGGTTGTGCTTCGGTATCGGAAAGGATTTGAACTGGAGGTTTACCTTGCCGTCGTAGTGCTCCAGTACTTTGTTGATCACAGAAGAACCTCTCCGCGTGTACTCGCACGTGTAGCACCCGAACTCTATGATGGTGAGGTTGGCGTCTTCAGAGCCTATCACCGGGTCTGTGTCGTCCACCTCGGCAGGTACAGGCTCTGCTTGGAAGTCAACGTTTGCTTCAGAAGTTCCGCACTGGTTTTGTAAATCGGTGACGGGGCAGAAGCCGGAGTCGTCAGGTCCGTTGCAGTCGCCGTACTTCGCGAGGTTGTAGAGACTTCCAGCACTCACAACAAGACTCCAGACCAGTATCGCAAGCAGAATCCAGGAGATTACTTTGTAGTTCTTGTAGAAGAACCTGGCAGTCTTCGGGGACAATTTCATAACCCTACCGGTGAGGTCAGCCTTTATCTTCTTATCAAGTTCAGTACTGCACTTTCTCAGAGTGACTGTTCTCAACAGGCAGTCGAGAGCGTCCAAGGTAAGTTTTCTATACCTGACGCTGAATATAGATAAGAACGCAAACACCGGCAGGGCAACAAAGCACAACACCATAGTATCTGGTAAGGTAAAAGAGATACTTTTTAAATCTTGCGTGGGTTTGCTTACCTGTTAACAACCCATCTCCTCAAAAGCACAACGGCTCCTATTAAAAACATCGGGAGTGAGAGCCACTGGCCCAAACTCAAGCCTAAGTAGCCCGGGTCGAAGGGGTCCAGCGCCCTGTAGAAAGTGACTAAGAACCTCAGCAGACCGTAGAGAGTTACAAAAACCCAGAAGAAGACTCCTCTGCCCATAGTTTTCTTAAAAGAGTCGTACTTCTTCAAAAAGAGGATAGACCCGAATATTAACAGGTTTTTAAGAGACTCGTACAACTGACTGGGGTGCCTGCAGACCCTCTCGCCGTCTGCGACCTCTTGGTTGAAGTTGAAACACCACGGAGTCTTCTCAGGAGTCGTTACCACGCCCACAAGTTCTGCGTTGATGAAGTTGGCTATCCTGCCGAAGAAGAGCATCAACGCACCAGGCACTACGAGTACGTCCGCTAAGTCGTAGAAACTCACTTTTTTCTGCCTGCAGAAGAGTAGCAGACCAGCCACAAGACCTATTAAAGCTCCGTGGAAACTCAGACCCCCTTCCCAGACTGCGAATGCTTTCAAAAAGTTGGCGGAGTAGTACGCTGGGTTGTAGACCAAGACGTAGAACAGCCGGGCGCATAGTATCGTCCCGACCATTAAGTAGAGAGTCAACAACTCCGCACCTTCAGGGTCCAGGTTCTGAACTCCGCCTCTATCCGCCTCTCTCTTGAGAAGAAAGTAGGCGAGCAGAAAGCCGATGACATAGACTAAACTGTAGTACCTTATCTGAAAAGGTCCGAGGGATAAAAGAACCGGGTCTAAGTTGTGAACAAGCATGATAAAACTGGTTGTGGGGTGGAGGTATAAAAAACTATTGGAAGAAACCTACGCGGTCTCCTTGGAATCGTCTCTGTTCTGAAAATTCTCGTAGTTCTGGTAGAGCGAGTAGTCCTCTCCGCTAAGAAACAGTGTGTGCTTGTCAAAGTCGTAGATACTCTTGGAGTTCCGATCCGGCTCTCTCTTGATAGAGAAGTCATCTCTTGCATAATTCCCCAACTCGGTGACGTGCTCTGCCAGAGAGTCAAGTATGAAATCTGAGAGGACGTCTTCGCAGAGAGGAAGCAGTTCGGGGCTGTTATCAATGTAGGTGTCCACTACTTCGAATGGGTCAGAGTTCACCCTGGCATAAGAGGAGTTATTGGTCTTGAAGTAACTGCCTACGCAGGGCTTGTACTCTTCGTACGAGGTCTTCCTGATTATCTTCAGCGAGTCGTTGAACACGGTTAAGGTGTTTTTCTTTAAACCTTTATTCTTCAACCTATCCTCGGCATTCTTCGGGAGGTGGTTGCTGGTCAAGTGGTAGTTCCCCGAGATCACGAAGTGCACCTTTACAGGACTTTTAGCAACTCTCCTCACCAAGGATTCTGCCATGTTCTCATCTCTAACTTTCGCTTTTTTCTGGGTCGTAGGTTCTCTGTCTCCGTCCAAGCAGTACAGATCGAGATTTTTTTCTCTTGCAGTCTGAAGAATTCTCTTCGTGTTGCTCCATCTAAACTGCCTGTCGAAGATTAAATCTATATCCAAATACCTCTCCAACTCCTCCAAGGAGAGATCTTCGTCCAGGTACTTATCTACTTCTTTCTGATGCCTCTTTGGGATGTCCTCCATGTAGATGTCGACCTGTTTTTCGGAGGAGAGACGGCTTATCAATCTTGTACTTGCATCGTAGAAGCCGCTTAGAGAGTGGAACCCTCCGAAGTAGATTATATCCACTGAATCGCTCAGGACACGGTTTATGAGACTCATCTCACTTATTTCTTCCTCGAGAGAGCCGGGGAGGGCGTTTCTGGACTCCTCTATGTACCTGTTCAGACTCTTCTTTCTTTCAAAATCTGCCTCGTACTGGTGGATAAGAGTCTCAAGAACTATGTTCGGGAATGACAAAGAGTTCTTCCTTGTAAAAGTAATCACTTCTTCTCCCATAAGACACCGCCTCCGTACCCCCCTTTGAAAAAACTTTTAGGATACATTCAGGATATAATAACTAAAACCGTTTTAAGAATATATAAATGTTTCTGAAAAAACCTTTCGGAAAGAGAAAAAGAACATTATAAGAAGGTAGGAAATAAAAAAAGAAAACAGAATACAGAATAAAAAAACAGAACTTATAGGTCGAAGGTTTCATCTATTTTTTTCTTAAACTGGTCTTTGCTCATCGCTCCTGTTGTCCTGTCTATCTCTTCTCCGTCTTTTAAGAAGAGCAACGTGGGTATTCCTCTTACTGAGTTCTCAGAGGCAAGTTCTTTGTTCTCATCTGTGTTGACCTTGTAGAAGTCTACGTCGTCGTATTCTTCGCTGACCTCTTTAAAGACTGGCTTCATAACCTTGCACGGACCGCACCACGGAGCCCAGAAGTCTACAACAACTAATCCTCCGCTTGTCTTCCCTTTGTAATCATCCTTATTTAGATCTTCAACCATGATATCACCTTACTCGTCTCCAACACCCAAGCATATATAAATCTTTTCTTAAACGGAGGGAAATGGGTAAAAGAGAGCAGTACCGCTTAATTTAGTCTCTCAACAACTTCATCCACGGCCAGAAGGTCTTCATCGCCTGAACTCATATCTTTCAGAGTCACTTTCTCCTCTTCCAACTCCTCGGGACCTATTATTACAGAGTATGGTATCTTCATAGAATTAGCATAGTCTAAGTTCTTCGAAACACCTCTACCCTTAAGGTCTACATCGGTGTTTATACCTTCTCTTCTCAACTCATCAGCCACGCGGAAAGACTCTTCCTCGGTCTTTATGGGTATCACCATGACCTCGGTTGTCCCTTCTCCTCCTCCGAGCCTTCTCTCTTCTTGTTTCAGAACCTCGGTTATCGGCTCCAGTCCAAAACTCAGTCCGGTAGCAGGCACCTCCTCGCCGGTTATCGAACCGATGAGATCGTCATATCTCCCACCCCCGGCTATGGAACTGTCGAAAGAGGAGTTCGTAGCAAAGACTTCGAACACCGGCCCGGTGTAGTAAGCCAAGCCCCTCGCAAGAGAAGGGTTGAACCTTACGTTATCCAGGTTTTTTGTATATTCAAGGACCTCTCGCATCTCTTCTACTCCTCCTCTGCCCGCCTCGTTACTTAACTCTTCAGAAAGGGTGTTCAGAACGTCCTTGTTTGAATCTGAAACAGATACTCCTGAGAGCAGGTTTTCTGCCTGCGCCTCGCTCAGTCCTTTCTCGACTAACTCGTCCTTCACGCTCACCACACCTTTCTTCTCCAGTTTGTCAAGTGTAATAATAGCGCCCTCTCTTTTCTCTTCAGGCACGCCTACAGACTCCATGACGCCGTCCAGTATCTTCCTGTTGTTCACCTGGACCTCGCAGTCTATGCCCAACGCGTTGAAACAGTAATTCACCAACTTTAGGAGTTCAGCATCCGCCAGCATAGAGTCAGAACCTGCAATGTCAACGTCGCACTGCCAGAACTCTCTCAGCCTTCCCTTCTTAACAGGTCCATCCCTAAAAACCCTGCCGAACTCGTATCTTTTGAAAGGAAGTTTTACGTCCTTGTTCATTGACAAGAACCTGGCCAATGAGAGAGTTAGTTCAAACCTCAGCCCGAGTTCTCTTCCTCCTCTGTCTCTGAACTTAAAAATCTCCTTCACAGCGTCGGAGTCCTCGCCGGCGCCTTCCTTCAACTCCAGCGTCTCCAAGCGCTCGACCACAGGCGTCTGCAAGGGCTGAAACCCGTACCGCCTGAACGCATCTCTCAACACATCCACAACTCTGTCTCTCAAAACCTTCTCTTCTGGACTGTAATC
>CAYSOY010000030.1:0-9937 GCA_964432865.1 uncultured Methanosarcinales archaeon | reverse complement strand
GGTTGAATCTGTATACAACTCTACTACTCAAAAATATTTAAGCTACTTCTTATATAATACAAGACTTTTCTATGATAATAATGAAATTTTAGAACCAGCAAAGAATGATCTTCTTCAGCTAGGTTATAATAAAGATATGTTGGGCGCTCCTGACCTCCCTCCAAAAGAAGTCGATAGTAATTGGAAGCCGGAATGGAAGTTCAGAGTTGATGATTCTAAAACTTTAGGAAATGGTTCTTTATCTGTTTTTAAAGCAGATAACCCAGATAAGGTTTATACCATACCTTGCTGTGTTAATGCTTGGAATAATCTATCCCTTTTCAAAAGTGGTAATGCAAATGATATCCCAGAAATTGCTATCTCTGGGAATAATATGGTTTTTATTGCTAAGAGGGAAGGAACAGGTATTCACAGGATACTTCATTCTTCTTATATTCCAGAAGATGATACTTGGACAAGGGCTAAACCAGAAGACTTACTTTTTTATGATGGAGTTTATAGATGGGAGAATCTTATTAATACTGAGGATTGCGATACAACTAATGATTGTTCTGTTCCTTATACTTATTCTCTTCCTTCCCCTTCTGGAATTTTTGATATGGAAAAAAAGAATTGCTGGAGAAGTTGTTATAATAAAACAACAAGTGAATGGGGGGATTGTCCTGAAACACCTTATAATTTCACTGTTTACTGCAATGCTACTTGGAAAAATAGAATAAAGTTCCCAACATATCCAAACAGTTTGGTATTGGGAAATTCAGTAATAAATAATTCTTATCATGAAATAATGGCTTTTAAAAGAGGAGATTATGGTTCTATTGACGTTTTTGATTTTACAGCTAAAGAGTTATCATCAGGAATCGGTGGTGAGACTTTAGGAAAGATATCTCTTGGAAGAGATCATATATTATACTTTGACAAAGATACTTCTATTGCAGAACTATTCTTCTTTAATAGAGAAGAAGGTATATGCTCAGATAAAGCAGAAGGTCCTAAAGCATCTGTTGATTCTGTTAATATATATTCTGTTGGGCCTCAAATTCAAACGATTAATGATGAATTAATTAACATCTCTGCAGTTACTGATTCAGTAGCTGATTGTACATTTGATTGGTATGATGATAATGGCAATTCAGGTTCTAATATACCTTTAGATAGGTATACAACAATTACTTTTAATAATCAATGCTTTGATAAGTATTATAGAACTATTAATTTGTCAGAGTTAGGAGTATCCTCGGATTCAAAGTTTAATTTTAATGTAACTTGTGATTTATCCAACACAAAAAGTAGTGGTTGTAGTAGTGGAGGTTTATCTTAATGGATTTATTCGATAATTTAAAATTGCGTAACAGGTTATTATTTATCTTGGTTACCTCTATCTTTATCCTTTTATTGCTTCCCTCTTTACTTAACTCATACTCTCTCGAACCTGATTCTAAGGTTTTAACCCATGCAGTTCTTAAATTAAATTATAATCATTGTCCTTCTGGGTATAAAAAGTTCTCAAAGTCCTACCATTTAGGAGATTACGGAACAGACCGTGTAAGAGCTTGCGGTAAAAGAGTGAATTTTAGCGAATTAGATAATGATTCTAAGGTTGTTATTGATATGAAAGCTGTTTTAAGTTGGTCTGATAGTTGTCCTTCTGGTTATACAAAGAGTTCACATGATTCTCACGATGGAAAATATTGTACAGAACCTCTAAAACTCTGTCTTAAAAAAACAACTAAAGAGAATGTATTAAATACTGATGATTCTTTTTTAAACGGACTTTACTTTAATAATCAGGGTTATTCTAGTTCTTGTCCTACTCAGACCTATTATAATTGGAAACGAAGTTCTCTCCATACTAATGGTCATTCTGGAGATTATTGTAAAGATAATATTCTTCTTTGTCAAAAAGAGTATAGATGTGCTGATTTTGATGAAGACGGCTATTACTCTTACAATTCCCATCCTGATTGTAGCGCTGCAGATATGACTAGGGATTGTGATGATACTGATGCAAGTTTAAACTGGGATGATGTTGATGGTGATGGCTATTCTACTTGTGATGGTGACTGCGATGATACTAATGCCTCTCTGAACTTGGATGATGCTGATGGTGATGGCTATTCTACTTGTGATGGTGACTGCAATGATACTAATCATAATGTTAATCCTGGCCTACCTGAAAATCCATATAATGATTTTGATGACAATTGTGACGGTAACTTAGATAAAAGAATAATGTGTTATGATTATGATGAGGACGGATTCTTTTCGGAGAGATCTGACTCTGAATGTACCAATGCTCCTTTTGATTGTGATGATAGAGATCCAACAAAGAATAGTAATTCTTCAGAGATATGTGATTTTAAAGATAATGATTGCGATGGAGATGTAGATGAGGGGTTGAACTGTTGTGTTGATAGAGATGAAGACAATTATAATTCGACTATATATCCTGATGATAGGTGCGGTGTTATAGATTGTAATGATGATAATCCTTCTATATACCCTGGTAATGGTTGTGATGGCTCTGACTTAGAATCTTCTTTTTTCGGTGTATGCAAAGATGGATATTATTGGGATGGTCATAAATGTGTAACTCTTACTTGTACTGACAGCGACGACGACGGATACAACGCCACTTCGGAGGGGTGCGGTCTTGACGACTGCGATGACTCTAATACTTCTATTAATCCTAATGCTACAGAGGTATGTGATAACAATGTAGATGATGACTGCGATGGCTTAGTTGATTTAGATGATGAGGAATGTGGTTCAGCTGGTACTGCTGGCCGGGCGATAAAGTTGAACATCTCTGACTTTACCTTTTCCTACTCCATCATGGGTGTGTTGGAGGCAAGTGTAGTTACAAATGCTTCTGCGTCGTGCCAGATGACAACCTATCCTTCACAAGACTTCGGAGTCATGACTTATTCATTCACTAACACCACACAAGTTAGTAGTAGCCCTCTAAGGTACAGGCATGAGACGGTAAGGGATATAAACTTGTCTGCATCCAGTTACGAAGTGGAAGTTAGTTGCGTGCCGACGAACTGACTGAGTTGTTATGATTTAGAGATATTCATGAGAGATAGAAAGAACAGAGGAGAAAAGAGAGGTTACGCCGAGCTGGCAGGAGTCTTGATAATCTTAGGAATAATCTTGTTAGGTGTAGGTCTGTTCTCCTACCTCATCTCCCACAGAGGAGACTCCGGTGTTTTCGGAGGCGCGGAGTTGGCACTCGGAGAAGTAGAGGACTGGGAGACGGGCAGTAAAGACGACTCTCTCTACTACAAGAAAGGGGAAGATACAATGGCTTTTGAAGAGCACGAAGTAGTTGAGAAAGAGGAGACCTCCGACGACTACCTGAACGCGTCCGACGCGGTGGTCGAAGACAACAACGTAATCTACCTCGACTCTGAATACGTGACTATTAACGGCGAGAGGTTTCTGAAGCGGAACTACAAGGTAAACGGCGAGTACTACTCACAAACAATCTTCGTCAGCGGAGGCTCAGCGGTCTCAGTCACGAGCCAGTCCGAAGAGGAGAACGAAGACTATCAGAGCCTGCTCGACTCCACGACCGTAGAGGGTGAAGTGCGGAGTTACGAATCCGGGTGTGAAGGCCTGTCAGGCGAAGAACTGGAGAGGTGTAAGATTCTTCAGTGCGAGTCCACCGGCGGGATATATCATTCTTCTTCAGACACGTGCGTCCTGCCTTCGGAGTTCGGAGACGAGGACGAGTCACTAACTATCTTGGCCTCCGATTGTGATGGAATAAGAGATTTCTCCTTGTCTGTCTCTGGAACAACAACGCTGTCCGGGTCCAGCAGTGACGGCGGGGGGGAGGATTGTGAAGTATCGTTGTCAGATGAGGATTACTGCATTGTTTCTTCCCTCCACTGGGATAGTTCTCCCTGCGGTTCGGAGACTCTGTTGTTAAAAGACGATTCTTCCTTACAACATTTCCTCCCTGAAAGAGGGAAAGTTGGAGATGATATGTTTCTGTGTATGAACGTCTCCGATACTTCAACTACTGCGTGGAATGCTTCGTGGACCCCCGGCTCCTGTTCTGAGGATCAATTCAGGGTGTTGAGAGACGACGCAGACTCTGACCACGCTCTCTACGAAGGAACCCGCACCTCTGAGAACATGTCCTACTGCGCCAACTACACATCTATAACTACTCTATCCGACACTTCAGAGGTTCTCAGAAATCTCTCCTGGTTTGAAGGAAGTACCTGCCCTGAAGACTGGGATTTTGTCTTGAGAGACGACTCCGACACCGAACACCAGGTTTTTGAGAACTCTTCAAACATGGATTCGGAGAGGATGGTTCTCTGCGCAGACAGGGGAACTATTACTGGTGAGAACTGTTATGACTCTATTGACAACGACTGCGACGGAGCCGTGGACTACGACGATACCGACTGCTCCTTCTTTATTCAAAACGACACTGACAAGGACGGGTTTTTGAATGAATCAGCAGAGGGTATGGACTGTGATGACTCCGACTCTTCTGTCTATCCTAACGCGTCGGAACTTGACGGAGAAAAGGATTACGATTGCGACGGAGTTGTAGATAACAATATTTGTTCTTCAAAGATGGGCGAGCCGTGTGGTCTTTCAGAAGGTGTCTGTAGCAAGGGGAACATCACCTGCGAGGGCGTCTGCGGAGGAGAAGGACTTGTAGAGCCTTCTCAGGAACTCTGCGGAGACGAGTTGGATAACGACTGCGATGGTAGTACAGATGAGAGCGAGTGTAAGAACCAGTTGGCTGACCCGACTGTTAAGAGTTTCTCTTTCGAGACTTCCTGTAGCGAAGGTTTTAACTGGAGCAATGAAGAAGCCAGATGTGTAGTTGTGGAGGAGACTCCTGCCAACGTCTCAGGCACTGTTTTCCTAAACGACACAACCGATGATGAGAAAAGTTTGGAGCGTTTAGAAGGAGCTGAGGTCACTGCTGACCCTATCTACAAAGACTTAAAGGTTAGAGAGGTGGTTTCCAACTCTACAGGAGATTACAACATCTCAGAGATATATCCTGCTTGTTACATCTTTTCAGCTTCTAAAGATGGTCTCTTCCCTGATTATAAATCCGAGGTCTGCCTTGCTCCAGGTAGTGAAGAGGAAATGAACTTTACTTTGAGGAGTGGTGAGTGCAACGACGACTGTGTCAACGCTGAAGGCAGGTGCAATCCTGGTTGCGACGGTGTTGGTGGATGCAGTTTCTACGATGATACAGCAAAGGATAGGTGTGATGGCAAGAAGCAGGGTTCAGTCTGGAAGTATAACGAGACACATAATATAGAGTGCTGTGAAGGCGATCCTAAGCCTAAGCCTGAACTTGCCTCTTCTGACATCAGTGGTTGTATGGATGAGTTGGTCAAGACTTCTCGTATCATTGAGTGGAAGGGAGAGTCTGTTGTGATGAACGTTTATACCTGGAAGTCCTGTGAGTGAAGTGAAGAGTAGGATGAATACGAGGTTAGGTTCTGCTTTTTTTTAGAAAAGTTTTTTATATGTCTTCTCCTTATCTTCTACTTGTGGGCCCGTAGCTCAGTCTGGATTCCGTGCCTGTTCTCAGGCGTGGTCAGAGAGAGCGTCCGGTTTCGGACCGGAAGGCCGTGGGTTCAAATCCTACCGGGCTCGTTTTTTAGTTGTATCTTCAAAGAATTTTTTTTACTGCTTTTCTTTCTTTTCTATTGTTATGTCTATCGTGGATACTCTTATCTCTTTTCCTTTGTCGTTTGTGAACTCTTCTGAGTCTGTTTTTATCTGTTTTATTTCTGCTTGGTCTTTTAAGAATCTTTTCTTTGCGACTTCTGCGACGTCTACTGCTCTGCTTATGAACTTTCCTCTTGCTTTAATCATCACTCTGTCTGCTTCTTCTGTTGTGAGTTGCATGATTACTGACGTGACGTAGTTCATAAAGGGTTTATCTCCTATGAAGATTATGTTGTCTTTCTCCATCTTCTTTTCTGTTTCTTTTTGCTGTTCTTCTTTTTCTGTGGTTCTTCTTTCCTCTTTCAAGGCAGTTTCTGTTCTTTCTTGACTCTTTTCACGAGGAAGCCTGCCAGTTTGTTTCTTATTTTCTTGGAGTTTATATCTGCTATTTCTTCTACTGCTTCTTTGTTCTCTTCAAACTCCGTGCTGAATTTTTCTTGGTTTTGCTGAAACATCTTCTCTCCTGCTGATTTTATCTGTTGTGTTCTTATTCTTCCCATGTTATCATCACTCCTTTTACTGTTCTTTTCTTTCTTTTTCTTAAGTAGAGGTTTCGTGTTTAAAAAGGTTATTGTTGTTTTCTTTCTACTCCAGATCGACCGAAACTTTTATATATCAGCTATATTAATATAGTATTTAGTATACTAAAATAGGTTAATCCAATTTTGTATTTGGATTAAAATAGGAGAGCATGGGTTTACGCGACAAAGACGTAGGTTCCTTTCATGCTCTTAAAAAAAAAAGCAGAGAAGGTGATAATTTGAGACAGGAAAAAAAGATGAAGAACCCCAGACAACTATCTAAAGTACTGAAGAACAACGGCTTGAGCGACTCATACGAAGCAGTCTCGAAAGCCAACAGCCCCAACAACACACTGGTGCTGGAGAGAAATTCTTCAAAAAGAGAGAAGAAAAAGAAAGACACAGCAGAACCAAAAAACCAAGAGAAACTGAACCAGCAGAAGCAGGACCCAAGGATAAAGAGGCTGGAGAAAGCCAAGCACCGGCTGAACAAAGAGACTAAAGAACTGAACACAAGAATGGACGAGGTGCAGGCAGAGAACAAAAAACTCAAAGAGGCAACACAAAAACTCAAAAAAGAGATTGCAAGTCTGAAAGAAGAGATAAAAGAGAGAGACTCAAACCAGAGCAAAGAGGTACTTGAAAAGATAACTTCTGCTCTGAACGGAGAAAAAACTCCGCAGAAGAATGAAAGTAAATCTGAAAGAACTGCAGAGCCAAGAAAACAGAACAAGAAAGACGCGACCGGGAAAAAAGAGGATGCTAAGAAAAAGACAGATGGGAAAGAAGGAGAAGATTCCGAAATCCCTAATAAACTGCCCGAAGACATGACAGTAGAGAAGATATTCTACTGCGGTAGAGGAGAGGAGCCTGGCTCAAAACTGTAAAGCCCTCCTCATACCCCATACAACACCCTGTATAAAAGGCGGTTAAGAGTGGTAGTAAAGACAACCCTCTGCTTTTTCCTTTATCTACTCTATAATAATTAATAAACTTTATATAATCTCTAAAGGATTTAATCCAATATGGCAGAGGATACTGTAACAACAGGAGTAGATGACCTCATAGAACTACTCAGAGGAAAACAGAAGATCTCCCTCGCAGAAGCATCCAAGCAACTCTCACTTCCAGAACATACACTCCAATCATGGGTGGACTTCTTAGTTGAAGAGGAGATAATCGGAGTAGAATACAAGTTTACAAAACCATACATATACTTGATAGAAGAGGAGGAGACAGAAGAAGAGGTAGAGAAGAAAGAAAGTAAAAACCAAAGAGGAATAGAAGAGTACAGGAAAGAGTTTTTTGAAAAAGCAAAGAAGAAAGAGATACCTGAAGAGAAAATCCCTGAATTCTGGCAAAAACACTTAATTCAAGAAGTTAACTCTCTGAAAAAAGATTTTATAAAGAGAGCGGAAAAGAAAGGAATGAGACAGCCGGAACAGTTGTGGAGAGAATACGTGGATTCACTCAAGAAAAGAGCAGTAGATACATAAATCTAAGAAAAAACACATAAGAAAGAATATTAGAATAACTAACACAGGCGCGCTAAAAGGCGCAGACAACAGCCAACTTACTAAAAGAGAAGAAAAAGAGTGTGGGAGAATGAGTTTGAAAGAACTGTTGAAGGAGGACATCGAAGAGTTTCTCGAGAAGAAAGAGAAGAGCATAGAAGAAGGAGCGAAAAGAAAAGAGGACCAGAGCCAAGAGAGAGAACAACCGGTCCCAACACACGGATACAACCTGTCGAAGGACTACGAAAACCTCATCCGAAAAGAACTGAGCAAGGGAAACGTGTCGAAAGCCAAAAAACTATTCTCCGATCTGAAAGAAGAGTTCCAGCAGATTCCGGACGGAGCGATAGAGAAGAAACACGTGAAGAGACTTGTGGAGAAACTCTACAAAAAAATACAGGACGAGATAGACTCCTCAACACCAGAGACTAAAGTAGAAGTCAAGTCTCAACAACCAAGCCAGCAGTCAGGAGTAAGCAAACTCTTCAGCGAAGAAGACAAGCCCGTGCAGAAATCTTCTTTCTCTAAACCTCGGAAAGTTTCAACCCAGCAAACCTCAACTCAAAAAACGACTTCAGACACTACTATCGCTGGTTCAAAAGAAGAAAGATTAAAGCAATTGAAAGAAGGCGTAGCCCAACTCGAAGAAGAGATAAAGAAAGAGAGATCCAAGAAAAAAATGTCCGGGGAGAAGTCACAAGTAGCAAAAGAGATGGCTGAACTCAGGAAAAATTTAACTAAAGAACTCAAGAAAGAGAGGAAACTTCTAAAGAAAGGATTGAAGAAAGAGATCCGCGACTATAACACCTTGGAGAGCCGTCTGGACGAACTCTCAAACGACGTAGAAAGAGCCAAGAAAGGCAGAGAAGAACAGAAGAAAAAAACCGAAGAGAGAAAGACCAAGGAGACCGAAGAAGAGCGAGGAAGTAAAAAACCGGTTAAGAAAGTAAAGGAGATGGTGGAGAAAGCAAGAGAGGAGTTAGTCAATCGCAGAGTAAAAGAATCGATGGCTGTTTTCAGAAAAGCAAAAAAAACATTCGCCTCCACAAAATTCAAGAACAGAAAGGAGAAAAAGAGGTTAAGAAAAAAGTTGAAGAGGCTCTACAGCCACATAAAAGAAGAGTTACAGAGAAGAAGAGGGGTTAAAAAAGAAACAGAGGAGGAAAAGCATAGAAAAACAAAAGAAAAAACTGAGAAAGAATCGAAAAAAGAAAAGAAACCTTCTGCGAGGAAGAAAAGAACAGTGGAGTCACTCAAAAAACTGGATCACAAATTGATAACCGCCCTGCACAGGGACAACTTGAAGAAAGCGATGAAGACCTACTCGGTAATGAAAACCCTCTACAATATGCTTGACGGAAAACAAAGAAGATCTCTGAGAAAACACATGGCGCAGAGGTATAGAGAGATAAAGAGGTACGAAGAAGAAGCAGAGAAGAGAGTTCTGAGAGAGAAAGAAGATGTTGTCAGTCATTCAACCCCAACATTTTATAAAGGAAAAGAAGCGAAGGGAAAACTGCTGGAGAGCAAAGAGAAAGAGTTGAGAAAAGGCGAACCATAAACATATCACAACTACAACTCCAGGTCCAAACAGTAGCATAAGAAGAAGAGGTGAGAAGTCTTGTCCGAAGAAGAGCAGAAGAGAAGAAGAGAGAGGATAGAACAAGATAGTGAAGGAGAGACGCTTGAAACCTACTCGCTCGAGGTAAACGAAGTCCTTGTGAACATAAAGATTCTTTCAAAAGAAGAAGAATCAGTAGACGAGTACTTCGTATCCATAGCCAACATCTCACCCACAACAAAAGTGATTCTTGAGAAGATAAGGGAAGAGTTCGTCTCAAAGATGGACTTGAAGAACCTTGAAAAATTCGAATCCACTTCAGAAATAAATACTCTGAAAGAACATTTTAAGAAAGAGATAAAGAAACTTATAGACGACTACTTCCCTGACATAGACCAGGACACCTACGAGATGCTCATAAACTATCTTATGGAAGAGAGTCTCGGCCTGGGGAAAGTGGAGATCCTGCTCCAAGACGACGACCTCGAAGAGATACAATCGCGTTACGGATCAGGGGAGAACATATCGGTAAGTCCGGAGCGGTCGCTCATCGCTATGCGATTTTGGACGAAAAACTCACACTACAACACCGGAAAGCACGACTCGGATACCACATCAGC
>CAYSOY010000029.1:4999-10288 GCA_964432865.1 uncultured Methanosarcinales archaeon | reverse complement strand
TACACCTTCAGGCATCTCGAACTTCTCCTTGACGTAGTCTTCGTCGAAAGCGCCTATCCAGACCGCTCCGAGGTCCAGACGGTGCGCTGCGAGGAGCATGTTCTGAGCTGCGGCTGCGCAGTTCTGAACTGAGTAGAGCTTCTTCCCTCTCAAGCCGTAGTACTTCTCACATATCTCTGTCTCTGCACAGACGATTATAGCGGTGTTGGCTGTCAGAAACGCTTCCTGCTCCATGCAGTGGCTGTAGAGGTCTCTTATCAGTTCTTTCTTGGTAACGGTGAGGAACTTCCAGTTCTGCAGGTTGCCCGCGCTCGGAGCGTGAAGACCTGCTTCTATAACCATCATTATCTTGTCAAACTCCACAGGTACCTCACTGAACTTCCTTATACTTCTCCTGTTCCTTATCGCCTCGAAGAGTTCCATTACCTCTCTTAATAGTTCTCCCTTTTAATAAAGTTTGCGGATGGTCGGTGAAGTAAGATTGTATAGGTCGGGCTTGGTTCTTAGACAGTTACTCCTCTAATACTAACCTCAGTTGACCCGTCCATACGACAAGAGTTAACTTAACTTCTATTCACAACAAGTTTTATAAAGAGTTTTTCTTTCGTCTTGGGCATGGCGGAAGAGAGTGTAGAGAAGGATATCCTCATAGGCGAGTTGCTGAAAGAGCACCCTGAAGTCTCTTCTCTGCTGAAGAGGTCGGGCTTTCACTGCGTCGGATGCGGCATGGCATCGATGGAGACCCTGGAGCAGGGGTGCAAGGCACACGGCTTCTCAGACAAGATGATAGATGAACTGCTGGAGAAAATAAACAAGACAATCTCAGGAGAAATCTCGCTCTCAGAAAGCGCCGAGGAGAAGTTAAGTAACGAGTTCGAAGGTGGAGAAGTCAGGATAAAGAAGAACCCCGAGGGCTTCGAGATAGTCGAAGGCAAAGTGAAAGACGAGGACAGAGTCTTCGAACAGGAAGAACTTACCCTAATAGTCGACCCAGAGTCTCTTAAAGAGTTGAGAGGAAAAACGCTTGATTTCCACAACGGAGGATTCGTGATATCATGAGATACTTAGACTATGCATCTACGACGCCGATGTCCAAAGAAGTTTTGGAAGCGATGAAGCCTTACTTCAGAGAGAAGTTCGGCAACCCATCGAGTTTCCACAAGAAAGGAAGAGAAGCATCCAAGGCGTTGAAAGAAGCAAGGAAGAGTGTTGTTAAGAGTATCAACGCGTCTTCCGAGCGAGAGATAATATTTACCTCTGGAGGCACAGAGTCTGTAAACCTCGCCGTCCAGGGAGCGGTGGAGAGTAAAGAAGGCGAGCGCCACGTCATAACAGGCAAGACAGAGCACAACTCCGTACTGGAGAGTTGTAGACATCTGGAGAAGAGAGGAGTAGAAGTGACCTATCTCTCTCCAAACAAGAAAGGAATAGTGACTCCGAAGATGGTCTCCGAGGCACTGCGGGAAGAGACGGTTCTCGTCTCCCTTATGTTTGTGAACAACGAGACAGGAGCTGTGAACCCGTTGAAAGAGATAAGTTCAGTCTGCGGAGATGCGTTGTTCCACAGCGACGCGTGCCAAGCACCCAACGTGCTGAACATCGACGTGGAGGAACTGGGGACGGACCTCTTGACCCTGAACGGCTCAAAGATATACGGGCCGAAAGCCTGCGGAGTGCTCTACAAGAAGCACGGCGTAGACCTGAATCCCATCCTTCGAGGGGGTGGGCAGGAGTTCGGGCTTCGCTCTGGAACCGAAGACGTGCCTTCCATAGTCGGGTTTGCCAAAGCCCTGTCCTCAACCCAGGAGAGGTGCGGAGAAGAGCATGAGAGACTGGAGAAGTTGAACAAGTTCCTCGTCGACGAGGTGAAGAAGATCCCCGACGTTGTGATAAACAGCCACGAACCAGTCCCATCTCACCTGAACGTCAGTTTTGAAGGAGTCGAAGGCGAGTCTCTCTTGTTGAGGCTGGACAAAGCAGGCTTCCGGGTAAGCACAGGTTCTGCCTGTAGTTCGGAGAAACTCGAGCCGAGCCACGTCTTGAAAGCGATGGGTGTCAGCGATGAACTATCACATACAAGTTTAAGAGTCTCTATGGGAAGAGATACTTCAAAGAAGGATTTGAAAGAGTTTGTAAAGGTTTTGAAAGAGGTTGTTGAAGAATTAAGAGTTATCAGCCCTACTTATAAATAATAAATAACCAGTGGTTATAGTTTCGAGTTCGATATTCATGGCTAAGAAGTTCAAAGCAGAGGATGTATCGTCAGACGACGAGAGTTGGTTCTACTCCGACAAGGTTAGAGAGCACTTCTTCAACCCGAAGAACCTGTTCAAGACGAAAGAAGAGGTCGACGCTTATGCTGAAGAGGCGGACGGCGTGGGAGTAGTGGGCAACCCTGCCTGCGGGGACTGCATGAAGATGTTTATAAAAGTAGATGAGGAAACAGATGAGATTACTGAGTGCAAGTGGCAGACGTTCGGATGCGCCTCTGCTATCGCCAGCACTTCGGTGTTCAGCGAGATGGTTAAAGGAATGGAGTTGGATAAAGCTCTTGAAATAGAGTCGATGGATATAGTGGAAGAGTTGGGAGGTCTGCCCAAGAACAAAATCCATTGCTCTGTCTTGGCAAACAACGCGTTCAAGAAAGCCGTAGAGGATTACAGAGAGAGTTAGTAGAGTTCTTCTTTTTTTTCTGGTAGTAGAAAAGATTGAGTAGTGTTGGTCAAGTGAAAGTGTAGAAATAAAAAAATCATATTTCTATTATGTTTGCTTTCTCATCGCTCTTCTTAACTATAATCACGTCTCCTTTCTCTGCTTTGAACATCTCTGGGTTGTTGTCTTCGGTCACGTAGGCTTTAGTTCTCATTATCTTCAAGACAACTTTCTCCTCTACTTCTACAGGTTCTCTTTCTTCTCGAGAGTTGTTGAAACCTATGCGAACTCCTTTTTCAAAACACTCTCTGGTTATAGAGTTGTAATAAGCTGTGCTTCCGAAAGGAGTTGCCACCACTGCTCCATCACCTATAATAATATCTTCAAACCGGTCGTCGACTTCCACTTTTAATCTTAACGCCTGTAAGGGTTTTCTATTCCTAAGACCTATCTCGTTGAGAGCCAGCATCTTCCTGACTGTCCGACCTTCTCTCTTTATAACTCCTCTGAGTTTCGTGTACCCCTCTACTTCGTATTCCCCTCTCTTCACCTTTTTCAAAGGATGTTCTTTGTAGTCCTCCAGGCACTTGTTGCATATCTTACTGTCGCCTCTTATCACGAGTTTGGGAACCCCGGGATACTCTCTTTCTGCTATTAACAAAGTGCCGTCCCCTCCGTAACTGACTACTACGTCGGGTTTTTCGGAGTTGTATTCTATGTTGTTCTCTTCAAGTTTCTTCTCTACCTCCTCTTTCGAACCCTTGCTTACTATGACCGCTCTCATCCTCTCACCAATCAAACAGTATGTTCCTGACTAATAAAGTTTACGAAGAGAAAAAAAACTTGCAAATCTTTTTGATAGTTTGTAAAAAATTCTGTTTGCCAGAGAAGTATCTTTTCGAAGAATGACAATTTTCCTAAGTTTTATGCTTAGAACATCAGTGGTTCTTGAACCTTTTCTTGCAGGTCTTCTTGTCGTAGTACCCTCTTAGTTCAAGGACTTTAGTCATCCTTTTTATCGCGTAGATGTAAGCAGCGGTTCCGAGGTTAACGCCGTGCTCCTCTCCTATGCTCCACAGGTTGTCGAAGGACTCGCACATCTTCTTCTGAAGTTTGGTTTGAACTTCTTCCCTGCTCCACGAGTAGTTCATATTGTTCTGAACCCATTCAAAGTAGCTGACAGTTACTCCTCCGGCGTTCGCCAGAATGTCGGGGATTATTACAGTACCGTTCTCAAAGAGTCTCTTCTGGGCTTCCTGCGTGACAGGGCCGTTTGCCAGTTCGAGGACGAGGTCTGCTTCGACGCCGTCACAATTATCCTCCCTCACCTGGTTCTCGAGAGCCGCGGGCACAAGGACGTCCACGTCCAGACTCAACAGTTCCTCATTGGTTATCTCCTCTACATCTTCTCCCTCAAGAGCTGTGACTGTTCCTTTCTCTTCCTTAACTCTCTTAACTTCGTCCACGTCTAATCCTTCCTCGGAGTAAACTCCTCCTTTTGAGTCAGAGACAGCTACTACTTTGTGACCGCTTTCTGAACTCAGTTCAGCCATCACACTGCCTGCATTACCAAATCCTTGAATGGCTAAAGAGGATTTTTTCAAACCGAGTTTTTTCAGAGCGTGCTCCAAGACGTAAAGACCGCCCTGCGCGGTAGCCTCTGCTCTTCCATGACTGCCTCCAAGTTCCATCGGCTTCCCCGTTATCACTCCGAAAGCGTTGTATCCCTTGTACTTTGAGAACTCGTCCATCATCCAAGCCATCACTTCAGGAGATGTGTAGACGTCCGGGGCGGGTATGTCCTTCTCAGGTCCTATGTCGCTCTGAAGAGCCTCGATGTAGCCTCTGCTGAGCCGTTCCAACTCGCTGTGGCTCAACTCTTTCGGGTTGCAGACAACCCCGCCCTTGGCACCTCCGAAAGGTATATCGACTACCGTGTTCTTCCAAGTCATCCAGAAGGACAAAGCCTTGACCTCTTCCACGTTTATGTCCGGATGGTATCTTATACCTCCTTTGCCCGGTCCTCTGAAGGTGTTGAACTGTACTCTGAAGCCTTTGAAGACCTTGGTTGTGCAGTCATCCATCCTTACAGGGATAGAGACCTCTATTACTTTTTTAGGATGAGTAAGAATATCTCTCATGCTCTCGCTGAGACCTATAATATCTGCTGCTTCTTCAAACTGTGCAAGTGCATCTTCCCAAACACTACTCTCCGACATACAAAACCACCTTTGCTGTAATAAAAAGTAATCCTTTAAAAAGTTATTGTTGAACTTCGGGTTTGGTCCGGAATCAGCATGCTCTCTTTTTCTTTTACAAGTTTGGTCCTTCCATTAACTATATAAACCATTGATATTTTTTCTTTTCTTATGAAGAAGGTTGAGTCTGTTATAGAGAATGTTAAAGAGTTTACTCCGAGTCTTCACCTCTACGACTTGGGTCTTGAGGAGCCTGTCAGTTTTAAGCCGGGTCAGTTCTTCAACGTCTACCACCCAGGGTTTAAAGACGGAGAGGTCGGTAGGCCTTTCTCCGCAGCGTCTTCCCCTCACGACGAGGAGAGTATTCAGTTCTTGGTGAGGAAGAAGCAGGGCTTGACCAAGGTCTGGGCTGAGTCTGACGTCGGCGACTCTCTTACAG
>CAYSOY010000029.1:0-4989 GCA_964432865.1 uncultured Methanosarcinales archaeon | reverse complement strand
ACAGTGCAGGGTCCTTTTGGAGATTTCTTCTTGAGAGAGAACGGCAGGGACGCGGTGTTTATAGCCGGAGGCTGTGGTATGGGCTCTATCATGTCGATGATTCGGTATGCGAGAGATGAGAAATTGGACAAAAGTATGAGACTGCTCTACAGTTGTAGCAAGGCAGAGGAGTTTGCTTTCTTGGACGAGTTGAACGATGTTAGTTCTGAATTGGACTTCGAAATGGTCTTAACTCTTACTGGTGAAGGTTCTGAGTGGAGCGGTCGTAGAGGAAGGATTGACCAGGGTTTGTTATCAGAATACGATTTTTCAGACACCGATGTTTACTTATGCGGCCCTCCTTCGATGAACAGGGCTATGAAGGATATTCTTAAAAGACTCGGCGTCTCCGAGGAGAGAATATTTTACGACAGGTGGTAGTAAAGTTTAAAAACTTTCTCTTACTTTTTTCTTAGAAGAGGTGAGTTTTCATGAGGATACACGGAGTTTTCTACATATTGGCAGGCGTTGCTATCTCTCTCTACACGAGGTTTATCGAGGCACGGGCGGATACTGGGAGCAAGTTGACTCTTTTCTTCTACGTAGGCTTGGTTTTTATAGGGGTCGGTATTTTTAAACTGGTTGCGAGGTATGTTTTTAAAAGAGGAGGAGGTTCGGATGAGGAGAGCCACCCTCACGATTCTGAACACGAAGAGCATAAGAAGAGGTCTCGAGGCTATCAGCAGAGCCCCAAGTCAAAGATCTGTCCTCGGTGCAGGTCTAAGATGCATCCTCGGGTGAAGTACTGTTCCAACTGCGGTTTTAAGTTTCACTAATAAATAATTTTAGAAATACTTTTTTTTTCTTAACTTCTCTCCTCTTCCAAAAATTTTTTGTAACATTTTTCCGAACAAAATTTTCTTTCAACACCAAAGACTTTTTTCTCTACCACGACTTGGTTCTCTTCGAACTCTTCTTCGCAGTGATTACAGGTATCTTCTTCTCCTTTTTCTAAATGGTCCTTGATTTCTAACTCTCCTGTATAAGTTTTTTTCATATCTTGTAAGAATATTATTTTGTTTAAAAATTCTTTGGAACAGATCTGATATCTTCTTCTATTCTACTCTTTGTTCGGCCTAATATTTTTTCTTAACTTTTTCTACTAATCTGATTTTTATGGTTTTCTTCTTTTTTTGAGTTTTTTTCTATTTTACTCTGTTGTATACTATCATTCCTGCGCTTGTTAGTTTTTCTGCTTCTGAGCTATCAGATATTTTGTTGTATCCTATTATTCCTGTGGTTGTTAGGTTTTTTGCTTCTGAGTTATTAGATACTACGTTGCCTCCTATAAATCCTGCTATGCTTATTAGTTTTTCTGCTTCTGAGTTATCAGATATTTTGTTGTATCCTATTATTCCTGTGGTTGTTAGGTTTTTTGCTTCTGAGTTATTAGATACTTCGTTGCCTCCTATAAATCCTGCTATGCTTGTTAGGTTTCCGTTTAGTTTTGTTTTATCTTTTACTTCGTTTTTTGCGCCTAGTAGTCCTATTGTGTGGTAATTTGCATTTATTTCTTCTTCTCCTGTTATTTCTACTTTTGGGGTTATTCCTATTGTTATGTATGTTTTTTCTTCAGGATTGTTATATTTTTTAGAACCTATATTGATATGAGTATTTTTAGCTCCGTTATATGCTTCCTTAACTTTTTCTACTAATCCCATTTTTATCCTCTTATTTTTTATTTATTAAAATATAGTAGTTCTTATTTCTTTATAAACTTTTCGGTTTTTTATCATTTTTCAATAGTAATTTATTCTGTTTATGTTTTTTTAGAATGGAAATAAATGAGGTGTTTCAGAATTTACTTAGAAAATTATACTTATAAACTATTTCTGTCTTTCTATCTTCTTCTTTCCTCTCATGTACGGTTGTAAAACTTCAGGAATATCTATTGAGCCGTCTTTATTCTGGTTCTGTTCGAGTATTGCTACGAGGGCTCTGCTCGTGGCTACGCAGGTAGCGTTCAAAGTGTGGAGATACTTGTTCTCCTCTGCTTCTTCGTCTCTATACCTCGTGTTAAGCCTTACCGACTGGTAACTTGTGCAGTTACTGCAGGAGACGACCTCTTTGTACTCTTCAACGCTGGGAATCCAGGTCTCCAGGTCATACTTCTTGGAAGCCACTATTCCCAAGTCCCCGGTGCAGATGTTGGTTTTTATAAAGTTGAGTTTGAGTGTTTTAAAGAACTCCACCGCGTTCTTTATCAACTCCTCGTGGTACTCCTCGCTCTCCTCGGGCTTGCAGAGTATTATCTGCTCTACCTTGTTGAAGTGGTGGACTCTCCATATTCCTTTCTCTTCTTTGCCGTGAGTCCCGCTCTCTTTCCGGAAGCACGGGCTGATCCCCGCCAGTTTCACAGGCAGTTCCTTCGAAGACAACACGTCGTCTTTGAACTTTGATATCAGCGAGTGCTCCGACGTCGCTATCAAGTAGAGGTCTTCTTCAGAAACTTTGTACATGACTTCTTCAAAGTCTGACAGCGCAGTCACTCCTTCGTACGCGTCTCTCTTCAACATCAGAGGAGGCTGTGTCAACTCGTAGTCTTTCTCCATCAGGTAGTCCACGGCGTATTTCTGCAGTGCCATCTCCAACTCTGCGAGAACTCCTTTCAAGTAGTAGAACCTCGACCCTGAGACCTTCGCTGCGCTCTCCAGGTCTACGAGGCCCAGTTCTTCTATTATCTCCGTGTGGTTTTTTGGTTTGAAGTCGAACTCCGGCTTCTCTCCGTACTCCTCAAGTTTCTGATTCTCTGACTCGTCTTCTCCGTACGGAACCTCTTCTTTGGTGATATTAGGGATTCTCATCAGGTAGTGGTCTATCTTTTCCTTTAAATCCTCCATCTCTTCCTCTTTCTCATCTATTTTTTCCGGGAGAGTTCTGGCTTTCTCTATTAACTCCTCGGCGTCTCCGCCTTTTTTCTTAACCTTGTTTATCTTTTCAGAAATCTGGTTTCTTCTGTGCCTGAGGTCGTCGACTTCTTTCTTCAGCGAGCGCCACTTCTTGTCTTTTTCCAGGAGGTCATCCACCCACTCCAGTTTCTCAGTCTCTTTTCTCTTCTCGAGGTCTTTCTTGACAACGTCCGGGTTCTCTCTTATGAAGTTTATGTCCAGCATATTGCTTTAGAAACTGCTCTTCTTTATATAAATTATGGTACTCTCATCCGAAAACTTTCCTGAGCCAGACTTCGAACTCCTCCGCTTTCATAACAAGTTTCTGCCAGAAGGTCAGGTTCTTTGTACGGAGAGTTATTTTTTTCTCTGTAGTGTATTTCTCTCCGAACGCGTCTTCGTACTCCGCTTTCAAGGTGAGGTTGTTCTCCCCGGGGTTCAGGTTTCTTCCTTTAACTTTGATCGCTCCTTTTTTTGCACGGTTAAGAGCGCCGAGGTCCCACTCCGCGGAGAGTTTACCGTGCTTCAGGGTTACTCTGGTTTTCTCAAGAGAGGAGCCACCCACCTTCTTCACCTTAAACACTACCTCTCCAACTTCTGAGTACTCCAGACTGCCGGGACTCTTCAATACCTCTATGTCTACCTCTGCTCTCCCCGCCGACTCTGTCTTGAGAACTACAGACTCTATAACGCTTCCTTCTTTGTTTCTCTCTGTGACCAGGAGGTTTTTGACACCAGAAGTTTCGAATGCGTAACTCCACTCCACAGACCTGCTCTCCCCTTCGGCGACACTTACTCCTCGACAATTCTCTTCCAGACACAACTCAACCTCTTCTTCTTGCTCTCCTGTGTTCTTCGCACTACACTCTACTCTGAACTCTTCTCCTTTTTTAACAAGTCCGGGCGCTTCGCAGTTGACTTTGAGATTATTCTTCTCAGGCTCCTTCGGCTCTGCCGAGGTCATTATTTTTTCAAAGAACTCTTTTCTGTACTTCTCCCCGCCTTCTCTGCCGTGGAAAACGGTCTTCTTCCCGACTCCGACCGCTGTGAACTCCAGGGGAAAAGTATAGGAGTAGCCCTCTGAGAGGTCCTCCGAAACCTTGTATAAAAAGCGGTATTTTTTCTCCTCCAACGGTTTCAACAAGATGTTTCTGAACTCTTTGCTGAGAAGCTCTGCGCCTTGAACCCTCGAAGATGTGAGGCGACCGCTGACATAATAGTCTTCCAAGTTTTCAACTCTTACTTCTACCATGTTATACGAGTCGAAGCCCACTCTCTTCGAGTACGGCTCTGCTTCCAGTCGCACACTCTTCTCTTCAGACAACAGGTTCTCTTTCTTCAAAACTGTGACTTCAAAGTCTAACTCCTCGGCGTTCATCCTTGTCTGCTTTGACCTCATGTGGTAGTTCACCGACGCTTTACTGCTTGTGACTCCGTGGTTCAGTTTGACGTGTCCGGCGTCGAGGTAGCCGTACTCTCCGTAAGTAGGGTCGAAAGGAACCCATCCCTTCTCCGGAAAGTAGACCTCTGCCCAGGCGTGCCCTCCCCAGTTGTCTTCAAAAACACCTTCCTTGTTTGTGTAAGAGACGCCCGAGACGTACCTCGCCGGGATGCCCAGGGTTCTTGTGAGGGAGATGAACACGTTGGTTATCTCGTCACACACCCCTCTTCGGTTCTCCAACACCCAACTGCTCGGCTTCACGGCATCCGCGGTGAGAGAGTCCAAACTGTAGTTTATGTTATCAGTAACCCAGTCCGCTACCGAGAAGACGACCTCGTACTCGTTTCTCTTCCCCTCAGCTAGTTTAAAAGCAACCTCTCTGCTCTCCTCCGTCTCGTCTATCATCTCCGTGTGCTCCAAATACTTCGATAAAGAGGAGTCAAGACTCTTCAGAGGATAACCCGCTCTTCTTATCTTTACAGGTCTGTTCTCTGTCCTGACAACTGAGTCGATACTGTACTCTTCCCTACCGCTGGGGTTCTGCCACTTGAACACGTAAGAGTTCCTGCCTGCTTCGAACTGAGGTGAGGCGTCGATGCTCTTAACTCTCTGCCTGTAACT
>CAYSOY010000028.1:0-10427 GCA_964432865.1 uncultured Methanosarcinales archaeon | reverse complement strand
GTATGCCCTACCATGTCTCCGTTGGCAAAGTTGAGCACAGTAAAATCGTAGTCCCCCACCTGCTCAAGAAACTTCTCAGTAATTTCTTCTGCGCTCATCGCCGGCGTTTTGTCATAAGTCTCTACAGATGGGCTGTTTACAATGACGTGTTCTTCTCCTCTAAGTTTCTCTCTGTTCTCGGAGTTGAAGAAGTATGTCACGTGAGCAAACTTCTCTGTTTCTGCTATTCTTAACTGCTTCATCCCCTCCCTGCTTATAACAGTTCCGAGGTTGTTCTTTATTTCTTTTTTTCTAAAAGCAACCTCTGCAGGTATCCCTTTGTAGTACTCCTCCATACACGTTGCTGTCAGGTCGAGTTCTTCTCTACTGAAGTGTTCAAAATCCTCTTCGAGGAGCGCCTTTGTAAACTGTCTCGCTCTGTCGTACCGGTAGTTGTAGAGCACCGCGGAGTCATTTTCACTCACGCCCTGGTAGTCACCAACAACGGTGGGTGTTATGAACTCATCGGTCTCTCCTTTTGAGTACGCTTTTTCTACTGCTTCCACTGCGGTTTCTGCTTCTCTCTCCGCTTCGCCTCTCACGACAGCGTCGTAAGCCTCTTTCGTTCTGCTCCACCTCTCGTCTCTGTCCATAGAGTAGAATCTTCCCGACACAGTAACTATCTCTCCTACCTCTTCTCTCTGGATTACTTTTTTAAGCCGGCTTATGTACTTCTTGACGCACTTTGGGGGTGTGTCTCTGCCATCTGAGAAGACGTGGATTTTTACTTGCGCTTTCTCCAGTCCCTTCTGCGAAGCCATCTTGAGAAGGGCGTGGAGGTGGGAGTCCATCCCGTGAACTCCTTTGTCGCTCAGAATGCCCATTAGGTGTAGGTTTTTTCCGTTCTTGAGCGCGTGATTTATAGGGTGGAGTAGCGCCTCATTCTGGAAGAAAGAACCATCTTTTATAGATTGGTCTATCATCAGCAGAGCCTCTTCTACCACTCTCCCAGCTCCAATATTTATATGGCCTACCTCGCTGTTCCCCATAAAACCTGCCGGTAGCCCTACCGATGTTCCAGACGCCTCCAGTCTTGTAAAGGATGGTTTAAGTTGTGATCCGGGGAGCGGGTTGTCATTGTTCATCCAGGAATTTAAATGTGGAGTCTCTGCTTCTTTCAAAGCGTTTTTCTCAGAGGACCCTCTCAGCCCTACGCCGTCGATAACTACTAATAAAACTCTTTTTTTCTCCTTCACGTCTTCAACCATAGAACTGTTCTCTTACTTCTTATTTTATAAATGTTTAGAAAATGAAGCCTGACTCAGCAGGAAGAAGTCCAGTTACTTCTGTCTATTCCAAACCTATTTAATCTATTTATGTTCAACCTGAAGTCTTCGTCGTAGAAGTTCTTTATTCCACGAATCTCTGTTTGACAATCATATATCTCTTTGTTTAGTATCGAGGGGGAGGCAAAAGACCTGTTTTCAAGATGGTTAATTCTCAGACTCCCTGCTTCTGTACTGTTGAGATACGTCTCTATACCACAGCAGTCAGATGAACCTTCACCGTTGTAGAACCTCTGCAGGTAGGAAGGAGATCCTTCGTAGGTTCTGTAGTACGAGTTGTTCAGCACGAGTCTCAACTTGGACTTGTTCCAAGGAGCAAGGTTTTTTACAACAACTGTTCTATTCTTAGGCCACTCCATCTCTTTTGTTTTTACTCCGAAGAACGGATCTTTCAACCCACTAATGGAGAAAGAGATATCCTCTTCTCGGTCTCTGCTCCAGGAAGCCGTAGGTTTTGAGATCTCCTCTGTCAAGGTGTAGGAGTAGTTTATCTCCACCCCGACTGTAAAAGCGTTGGTCGAGTTCAGTTCCAGAGAATGCACTGTGTAGGTAAGATTTACATTCATATTATCTTCTGTCATATTCTGGTACTTTTCAACAACGTAGGGCAGTCTGCGAGAGGAGTTCATACAGAATTTGTCGCCCGCCAGTATGGTCCCGTTAAACACGCAGTCCTTGAACAACTCTTTGAACTGCTCTTCTCCTGAGAGGAGCGACTCGTTTTTTATAATGTACTCTGAAAGCCCGTCCAAAGCGTGGTAAGATGCAACCTCTGTCGCTGAGGAGATATAGTCTTCAAATATGGTTATTTGTGAGTCGAGGGACTTCACTCTGGTGTCTACAACCTCTCTCTCTTTCTCCAACCCTGGAGAAGTGAACATGACGAAGAACGAGATGAACATAATCGCAAACGCCATTGTGAGAAGAGTGAATATTATTCCTTTTTTGGAATCAAGCAGTCCTTTACCTCTTCTTCCTTTTTTGTCTACTGCCACACGCTCACCTCTGCTAAGAACGGCCCGTGGAACTCTGACTTGTTTATCTTGACGAAGGTGATTGTGGATGAGCCTATTTTCTGGCTGGGCTCTTTCTGAGTCAGTTTCTGTTTGAAGATAATCTTTTCATCTATCTTAAAAACCATTCCTCTGTAGCCGGGGATGGTCTTCGAGGACTCGTTCACCAGTTGAGAAGCGTATTCCAGGCACTTC
Organism: uncultured Methanosarcinales archaeon; assembly: GCA_964432865.1. GTDB lineage: Archaea > Nanobdellota > Nanobdellia > Woesearchaeales > UBA525 > CAYSOY01. The sequence goes on along the minus strand of CAYSOY010000028.1, from coordinate 7,894 downwards.
CCGCAGGAGTTGGTCTTGTTCCGATAGTAGAACTCCGCTACCTGCTCGAGTATCGTGTTCTGAGGGTTGGATATGTTTCCTTGGTCCATTAGATTTATTACGTAGAGGTTATCATAGTCTCTTACTTTTGTTTCAGAGAGGAAATTCAGAAGGTCTCCTGAGTAGAGAAAAGTTTGTGTCGTCTCCGCGCCTCCTGTCATACCTCCAAAGACCAAGGTGAGTACTGAGACGATTATCAGAGAGGCGAAGAATGCGTCCAGAACAAAGAAGTAACTTCCTTTTTTACTTTTAAATATAGCAGACCACCCCTTTTTTCTACGATTTTCTATGATTTTTTTTAAACTTCTAACCTCATCTTTCAGATAGTTCTTCCTGCTTCTTCCTTCACTTTAAAACTCTACAGGTTTATAAATCTATTCATAGTTCAGCACGATCTTTTCTTTCTCCCTCTTTTTTATGCACAAAACAGTTTAATAGAATGCAGTTTAATAGAATGGGAGGAGAAAAATTATTCTCGCGTGGCACGGAAAATTTTTAAATAAAGTTGTGTATAAGCAGTTCTGTGTCCAACATGAAGAATATAAAAAAGAAGAAAATAAGAGAATTGCTGAGAGAAGAAGGCATAAGTATAAGGAAAGAAATGGGTCAAAGTTTCCTGACGAACTGGAAGTTGATAGAGAAAGAGGCCGAGTATTCTCATATCAGCGGGGACGACGTGGTTCTGGAGATAGGAGGAGGTATAGGCAACCTGACTGAAGTTCTCGCCGACAGAGCTAAGAAAGTGGTGTGCATAGAGAAGGACGAGCAGTATAAGAGGAGGCTTTTAGAGGTCAAGGACGAGTATGGGAATGTAGAGGTAATAATCGGCGACGCCTTGGAAGTAGACTTTCCCAGTTTTGACAAAACAGTATCCAACCTTCCTTTCAAGATAGCTCTCCCCCTGATATTCAAACTAGTAAACAACTACGACTTCAAAACAGGCCTGTTGTTGGTGCAAGAGTCCTTAGCCAAGAGGATGACTGCGAAGCCAGGCCAGAAAGGATTCTCCAGGCTGTACGTGCAGATCTATAGAAATGCTGACGTCGAACTTCACAAAAAGATTCCCAAATCCGCGTTTCATCCCTCGCCGAACGTGGACTCTGCTTTTGTAAGAGTTCAGAAGACAAGTCCGAAGTTCAGAATCCCGTCAGAAGACTTCTTCAAAGAGGTGCTAAAGTATCTCTTCTCCCAGAGAGATAAGAGTGTGGAGGAAGCGGTCAAGGAGTTGAGGGAAACAGAAGGGAACACCTCATATGTTGGCGAGGTTCTTGAATCCTTAAACGAATCCTTAGATAAGAGCATTTTATCCAAGAAAATAAGAACTGTGAGTCCTGAACAGTTTGGGAGTATAGCAAGAGTATTCTGGGATAAGAAGAGAGGTGTTGGAGAGAAGTTCAAAGAATACTATAAAAAGAAAGGACTGTATCAGATGAAGAGATAAGAGATAAGAATAACAAAGGGAGAATGACCAAAGACACACTCAAGTAAAATATCGTGATTAGTCGGGTTGGATGTTTTTTTCTCAACCATACCCAAGTTTTAAAAAGAGGGGGCATTCCCCAAAAAATAGGAGAACAATAAAGAGTAGAAATAAAGAGTAGAAATAAAAAATAGAAATAAAAAATAGAAATAAAGAATAGAAACAAGGAAGTATATATGGAGTATAAAGGTTTTACACTGGACGGATTTCAAGAGAAAGCTGTAAGAGAGATAGACAGCAATAACTCCGTTGTCGTCTCTGCCCCTACAGGGGCGGGTAAGACGCTGATAGCGGATTACATAATCAACGAGCACGTGGGGGAGAAGAAAATAATATACACGGCTCCGATAAAAGCCCTCTCGAACCAGAAGTATAAAGATTTCTGCGAGGAGTACGGAGAGGAGAAAATAGGGCTGATGACAGGAGACATAGTAAGGAACTCCGAAGCCCCGATGCTGATAATGACGACCGAGGTCTACAGAAACATGGCCTTAACAGATGACCAACTCATCGAAGAGGTAGCGTACGTGATATTCGACGAGATACATTTCATAAACGACAGGGAGAGAGGATACATCTGGGAGGAGTCAGTGATATTCTCGGAAGAGCATGTGAGGTTCTTATGCCTCTCCGCCACTATCCCTAATGCCGAAGAGTTTGCAGAGTGGATTCAGAGCATACAAGGACACGAGGTAAAGGTGGTCAGAGAGGGAGAGAGACATGTGCCTCTGGAAAAGAAACTCTACGATTCAAAACTCGGAGTGACTTCTCTCCGCAGTATGAACCAGTCAGTAAAGGCTCTGAAAAATAGGAAAAAGAAGAAGAGTAAAGTGAGACCTCCCTCTCATATAAACTTAGTAAAGAAGATAGATAAGAAAGGACGAACCCCCTGTATTTTCTTTGTCTTCTCAAGAAAGGGCTGTGAGGAGAACGCTGTCGAACTGATGGAGAAGAAAGGTTTTAAGAGAAACAAGGAGATTCAGAGCATGGTGGACAGCAAGCTCTCCGAGGCTTCTCAGAAGATACACAATTTGAACTCCACCACTCTACTGAAGAAAGTTCTTCCATACGGAATAGCGTTCCACCACGCTGGCCTGATGCCTATAACAAAAGAGATAGTCGAAGACCTTTTTGAGAAAGGGCTGATCAAGGTGCTTTATACAACTGAGACGTTCGCGGTAGGGATAAACATGCCTGCCAAGACAGTCTGCTTCCAGGGCGCGAGGAAGTACGACGGCATAGGTTTCAGATACTTGACTTCAAAGGAATACTTCCAGATTGCAGGGAGAGCAGGAAGGAGAGGGATAGATAAGAGAGGGTTTGTCTACCTGATGATTGATAGGCGAGACTTCGACTACGACGAACTTAAGAGGATGACAGGAGACGACATGGTCCCTCTGAAGTCGCAGTTCCAACTCTCGGTCAACACCGTTCTTAATCTCATAAAGATGCACAGCGAAGAAGAGATCAAGAGGATAATCGAGAAAAGTTTCCATAATTTCCAGAAGAAGAAAGGCAAGAAAAAAGGTAAAAAAGGCAAGAAAGGAAAATCTTTCTATAAAGAGTACCTCTCTCTTAAGAAGAGACTTAAGAAGATGAAGTACATTATTTCAGAGGAGGACGAAGAACACTTGACTTGGAAGGGCGAATTCGCCTCGAAGATATATGTTGACGAACTCTTGATGGGTGAGATGTTCGGCACCGATTTTAAGGAAGGCTTGAACGAGTACGAAATCCTGCTCCTTATAAGCGCTCTCTCCTACGAGCCGAAGGAGAAGACAGAGTTCTTTAACCAGAAAGATAACAAGTTCGTCAAGAAACTTAAGAAGAAAATAGGCTCTGTGCCTTTCCTTAAAGATGAGGAGAGGTTGAATAATATCAAGAAGATGACTTCTTTGATAGATCCTTGCTATCACGGAAAGACTGTTTTTGAGTCCATGAACAATACCAACATGTCGGAGGGAGATGTTGTCAGGATATTCAGGCAGTTGCTGGACAGACTTGGCCAGTTGAAAGACGCGTCGGATGACGAGCACTTTAGATACCTCGTGAAGAACTGCATGTCCATAATAGGTAGTGCGATGGAAGACATTGATGTCTTGTGATTCTTTAATCTTGAAGAGAGTCAATTTTAGTTAATTGAAGATAGTTTATAGTTTATTTATAAGGGTTAATGGAGTTATCGGCGTAATCGCCGTGCTTACCGGCTGTTCTGAACATCTTTCTTTGGACAGTGCTCTTCTATCGGGCACCTGCTACAGACAGGGCTTCTTGGAGTGCAGGTGTTCTGCCCGAAAGCAACCAGTACCGTGTTGTACTCTATCCAGTGTTTCTTCGGAAGTTTTTTTCTCAGGGCGAACTCTGTTTTTTTAGGAGTGTTTGTATCCACATAGCCCCACCTGTTCGACACTCTGTGGACGTGCGTGTCTACGCAGACGGCCTCTTTGTTGAACGCTTCTGTCAGTACCAGGTTGGCTGTTTTCCTCCCGACCCCCGGTAGTTCAAGAAGTTCAGGAATCTCCTCAGGGATGTTCCCATCGTGTTCCTTTAAAAGAATCTCTGCTGTCTTTTTGATACGTCTTGCTTTGGTCTTGTAGAAACCCGCGGGGTAGATTAGGTTTTCAATCTCTTTCTTAGATAGACTGCTTAGTCTCTTCAGGTCCGGCGCTTCTTCGTAGAGTTTTTTGCTGACTTTTGAGGTTACTTCGTCTTTGGTCCGGGCGCTTATCATCGCTGATATAAGGACCTTGTACGGGTCTCTGTCAGTCTCTGCTATCAGAGTCACAATAGGAACGTCGTACTCTTTAACCTCCTCTCTCAGCGTAGATATTATTTCTGTAATGTTGTCGTTATTTATCATTCTGACCTCTCCCTGCAGAACAGGAACTGCTGTGCTAAGCCGGCGTACTCACCAAACTCTCTTTCTGCAAACTCTTTGATCTCTTTTAAAGATTTGGTTCTGCTGTTGAAGTAGTGCTTCTCCACCGCTCTTTTAACCCATGTGTCGACTGGGAAAGCCTTTTTGTGGTCCAGGGCGAATAGGCAGACGCAGTCTGCTACTTTCGGACCTACGCCTGGGAGTTTCTGCAGTTCTTTGAAAGCCTTTTTGTAACTCATACTCTTCAATCTGGTCAGAAAGTCGTGCGTGAGTCTCTTCTCTGTTTCATAGATGTATTCAGCCCTGTACCCCGTCTTGCACTTTTTCAGAGTCTCCTGGCAGTCTATACCCCCCAACTCCGGAAATTTGTATATAGAACCTTCTTTCTCGCCGAAGTGTTTTGATATGAGTTTTAGATTCTTCTTGATCTTCGAGATGTTCGAAGCAGAACTGCATATAAACCCTATTATGCATTCTCTTACCTCCTGCCTTGTTATCCTCAACCCTTTGTACTCCTCTACTGCTTTCTTTAGGAGAGGGTCTGTGCTCAACTCGTCCAACGCCTTCTCGTAATAAGTATTGTAGTCAGTTGTTAAGTTAAAATATCTCTGTATGAACTCTTTGGATTCTCCTCTAAACTTTAAAACATTCTCTTCCTGCTTTACTTCAAAGTACTCTCCGTGAGAGAATATACGGTAGTGGTCGCTGTCAAGTTTCTCGTACATAAACATCTGTCCTGACTCAACAGTCCGTTCCAAACTGAAACTCTCGACTGGAAACTTTTTCATAACTCCTTAAATGCCTGAGTTGTTTAAAACTTTTGTGGAGCCTTGTGAAAGCCGAGTGAAGAGGATGTTGGGATAAGAACGACACTTCCCACTATTGTGGAAAAACTTTTAATAGTCTGTATAAAAAACACTTGGTGTATGAGAGTAATCAATCAGGAGGAGAACATCTACACGGAGAGTCTGCCCGAAGGTTGTAAGCAGTGCTTAAAAGGAAGAAAGTCAGTGATCTTTGTGACAGGGCTCTGCCCTCGGCAGTGCTTCTTCTGCCCGGTGGCAGATGAGAAGATGAGAGTCGACAACACCTATGCTAATGAGCGGAGGATAGACTCTGAAAACGATTCAGACATTGTAAAAGAGGTAATAGAGGAGGTCAGACTCTCTGGTTCCAACGGGTGCTCTCTTACAGGAGGAGACCCTCTTACGAAACTGGATAGAAGTGTTAAAATAATTGAATCTTTGAAAGAAGAGTTTGGAGAAGAGTTCCATATTCATATGTACACTTCGCTCAACCTCCTGACCGAGGGCAGACTAAAGAGACTGTACAGAGCAGGTCTTGATGAAGTAAGGGTACATCCTGACATAACAGACAAAGAGCACTGGAGAAGTATGAAACTGCTGGGAGAGTTCGACTGGAACTACGGAGCGGAGATACCTGTGATACCCTGGCTGGAAGAGGAGACTGAAGAGTTGATAAAGTACGCCGAGGGCAAAGTACAGTTCATAAATCTAAACGAGTTGGAGATGGCGGACAACAGTAACTGGACAGACTACTTGGAGGAGCGTAACATAAAATGTAAGGACAGAACAAGTTACGGAGTAGAGCGGTCGGAGAAGATCGCGAAAAAGTTTTTAGAGTACTGCAAAGAAGTAGGCATAAGAGGTCACTACTGTAGCAGTTCTTCAAAGGATAGAGTGCAGATGAAGAAAAGAGTAAAACTGCGTGCGGAGAACACGGCCAAGCCTTACGACATTGTGGACGAGGAAGGGATGCTTGTGCGAGGAGTTATTTTTGGTGAAGACTTGAAAAAGCTTAGGAAGAAATTGATAAAAGAACACGACATACCGCCGGAACTGATAGAAGTAGAAGAGAGGAAAGAGATCGAACACAGAAAAGGAATAGTCAGAGAATACCCTACCTACGACCGCACTGTGGTAGAACGAGAATGGCTGTAGGAAAAATTTAATACTCTTTACTACGGCCTTTGGATTTTCAATACTTTTTGGAAACTTTTTTAATACCTTTCTTTTTAATTACTATTATGCTTTCCAAGATAAAAAAGAAGACAAAACAGGTTTTTATGAAAATAACCGGATGGCTCCTGGGTGATCTGCTTCCAAAGAAGTTTGATCATGTTCTTTTGAAAAAAAGTCTTGTGGATGATCTCTGCGAGATAGCGGAGAAAGCCTATCCTAAGGAGAGCATCGTACTGCTGAGCGGAGAGATAAATGACAGCACGCTCTTAATAGATGAGATAACCATAAAGCCGTATTACGCCGGGAACTACGAAACATTGATAAAAATGGACCTGCCCATTCTGAATAGTGTGGTAGGAAGCATCCACAGCCACCCGGGATTCAGTAACAAGCCAAGCAGAGCAGACAGGCACTTCTTCAACAAGCACGGCCTGGTCCATGGAATAATCTCGAGACCGTACACTGAAGAGACCATAGCGTTCTACAACAAGAAAGGCAGAGAGATAGACTACGAAGTTGTTGATTGACAACTCTTGATTTTTAATCTTTTTTCTCTTCGGTATCTTTCAACAACTCGTCTTTTTTATCCTCTTTTAGGTACTCCAGGAACCCGGACTCTCTTGAAAAGAATTTCAGCCCCTTCTTAATCTTCAAAGCTTTGAGAACTTTGCTTATCTTGAATATTCTGATTATTTTGAATATCTTCAGGGTTTCAAAGAACGGAATCGCCGCGATTACGTCAGTCCAGCAGAGTTTCAGAAACTTTTTCCAATCTTTTATCTTCCGGTAGAGAACTACGATATCTACGATGAATACCACGGTTATGATCCACTCCAAGACTCTGATTACTATTCTGTACCTCCCTACTTCAAAGAACAGTTGGAGCAGGAGTATTATGAAGGTGAGAGCTACTGCGAGGAATACAAGAAAGTTCCATTTCTTCTCCGCGGGGCTCATCACAAGGTAGTCTGAAGTTTTTTTATCCTCTTTTATCCTCTCTATCTGAGTCATCTCTTTGTTCTGCGCGCCGTACTCAAAGAATATCTTCAGCCCGACTGTCAAGAGCATCATAGATATGAACAGAGTCAGTTTGTTTATGAGAGTCATAGGGAAGATGGCTATCTTTCCATTCAACATGTTCAAGGCTATAAGCGCTATCAACAGACCTGACGAGGCAAGTATGAACTCATTCTGTTCGTCCTCCGATACATTCAGAATACCTGCGAATATACCGGTAAATATTATACAGACAACCAGCGCTTTCTCTACCCTTGGTGAGACTTTGAAAGACCAACTAAGAACTGCCGAGAGAATACCTATTACAAAGAAGAAGAGTCCTGTTCTATGATATATGTTGCCGTAACTGGTCATTCTACTACTATATCCAAACTTGTTATTTATAAATTTTTTTACTTTCGGGCTTTCCCGGGATGATTGCGTGTATTTTATACTGTTTTCTCTTTAATAAGTGAATTTACTAAAAAACTTTATAAACTTGAGAGAATTATATATTTT
>CAYSOY010000027.1:0-11651 GCA_964432865.1 uncultured Methanosarcinales archaeon | reverse complement strand
TAGAGGTGTATACAGATTCAACCCTTAATAAAGTGGATTTATCATAATCAAAAGTATTTACTGCTGTTTTATAACCTTTGGATAATCTATAAGAACCGCCCCCCGAACACTCTTCCTCAGGATATACCTGAGTGGCGCTTACCGGCTCCCAAGGACCATCAGCATCAGAAGGGGCTTTCTCACCACCTGGGCCTTCCGGCTCAGGCAAGTCAGAACCATCGCAAGTTGAAGGATCGATGCAACACTGGTAAGCCTCAGGATCATTATAATCTGAACACTCATCATCACCTCCTCCTCCTATGCCTCCCCCAAAACAATCAGGATTAAGGCAAATGAAAGATACAGCAGTATTAGAGAGAAGAGATATTAGAGTAACAACTATTATAAATGTTATTAACACATATGCTATTCTTGTATGAACAGTTTTTTTCTTCACTTTTTTACCTCCAATTCTAAGTTCTGATAAACTTTTTTCACATCAGGCAGGTGTTTTTCAAAATCTTCTTCTGAGAACGCTCCGTAGTGGAGGAACCCTTTTACTTCTTCTCCGCTTATAGTAGAGTAAATAACTCCTTTATAAGTTATATCTCTCCTTGTTTTATTTTCAACAAGTTCTAAGTATCTATAAATGAGAGGAGAGACATATATTTTTATTTCTTTAGTTGTGTAGATGAACTTGGCTCCTTCTTCATTAAAAATATCTGTTTTTTCAGATTTTAGAATGTTCCAAGAACTCTCTTCTTCAAGATATTTTCTGTGTCTCTCTAATGTTTCAAAATCTCCAAACTTTTTTCCATCCACAGATTCTATATGTTTCGGCTTCAACAAATATATGAAAAAAAATCCCTTAATGTTTTCTTCCCCTATAAAGAAGGTAGTTGTGTTCTTTGCTCTACTCCAAGAATCAGGTACTTTATATTTGAGAGTTAAGGTGTTGTTCATACCTGTATAAGAATGCTCTTTTAAAGAATCTAATCTATCCTCCTCTGCTATATCTTTATTTTCCTCTATTTTCTCCTTTGGTGTTTTTTGACATGATGTAATCAGTAAAAGAGTTGTAAGAAGAGTTATTATAAGAATTACAGACATTTTTTTATTTAGTTTAATGTTCAAATAAGTCCACCTCTAACCTTCCTTAAACAGTTACTATACTTTTTAAAAATCATTCTTTTTAAATCTTTCTATCTCTTTATCTCTGTTTATAATCAAAACATTTATATACTGGTTTTTTTATGTTTCTTCTTAGGTGAGAAAGTGGTAGTTGCTAAGTTAAGGTTTAAACATCATAAACTTATACTGACGTTCCTACTTCCGTTCATACTCCTGATAGGGGTTATTCTGGGGAGGCAGTTGAGCAGTGACGGCATAAGCCAGTTTCAGATTATAAGTTTCTCTTTCCTTCTGCTTACATTCGTCACAGTAATAATAATACTGAGCATGAATCTGCGCCTGAGAGACGAGATACACCAGATGCATAAAGAGTACCACGAGAGGTTTGACGAGATCTCTGGAAAGGAAGATTCTTCAAAGAAAAAAAGTAAGAAAGATAAAAAAGGTAAGAAATCCAAGAGTTGAGGTGTTCTGGATGAGAAGAGAGTGTAGAAAAAATAGCAAAGGACAAGCAGCGCTGGAGTTCTTAATGACTTATGGCTGGGCATTCATGGTAATACTGGTAATGATAGGAGCGCTGGGGTACTACGGCGTGCTCAGCCCAAAAAAGTTCATACCATCCAAGTGCTTGTTCGAAACGACACTCGCCTGCGAGAACTACCAACTCTCCTCTACGGACAGCGTAGGCAGTGCCAAACTGAAACTGAAGAACTCACTCCCAGACCAGATAACCATAACTAATGTATCATACAACAACGAAAAGACTAATGACTACAAAAAATGTGGAGGCATAGGAGATGCAATTATAAATCCTGATTCCTCTAATACTATGACCTGCGAGTTTGGTGAGAGTTTACCAGTGGGTAGCAAGCAGAAAGTGAAGTTCAAGATCCACTACTACAAAGGATCAGACCAGAGTTTTCCTAAAATAGCACACGGAGAGGTCTTCGCAACAGTACAGCAAGGTTGAAAAAAGGTTCTTTTTTACAAGAGGAGAATATAATGAAGGTTAAAAGAAAAGCACAAGCAGCGCTGGAGTTCCTGACGACGTACGGATGGGCATTCATGGTAATACTTATTCTCATCAGCACAATCAGTTACTTCGGAGTCACCAACCCGAAGAAGTTCCTGCCAGAGAGGTGCACGTTCTCAACAGAGGTCATCTGCACAGACCACCTTATCAAAGGCTCCGAGTCGCAAGTGAAGATAAAAGCCAAGCAGACAACAGGGAGCACCATATTCTTGGAAGACCTTACCTGCTCTTTCGAAGGAGAAGAATCCACAGAAGCAAAAGTGGAGTTTGAAGGAAAGAAGAAAAACCTTAAAGACGAAGACTTTGGGTGGGGTCCGAGAGACGAAGTAGTGGCTAAGTGCTCGTTCCCAGGCGACACGTTCAAGAGTTACAAAGACAGAAAGGTAAAAATCTACATAGACTTGACGTACAGACTCTCAAAAGACGGGTTTCCGCACCAGATAAGCGGGGAGTTGTTCGGAACAGTTCAGTAGAACACTCGTTCGACCAGATAAGCCTCTAAAAAGAGACCAGAAGTTTTTTTAGAAAAGCGTTAAGGAAGAGGGGAGAAGATGAAAAAAAATTTTTTAAATAACAAGAGGGGGCAAGAAGCACTGGAGTACCTGCTCACCTACGGCTGGGCTTTTTTAGTTATACTCATAATCCTTGGAGCGTTGACTTACTTCGGAGTCTTCAACCCTTCTCGCTACGCGCCGGACAGGTGCAGTTTCGGACTGCAGATAAAGTGTAAAGACTACTACGTTAACGGAAGCGTTGGAGAACTCTCACTGAAGTTGAGGAACACGCTCGGAGACAACATTACCATAACTAAAGTCAAAGAGGAGGACCACAACGACGCCTGGGAAGCAGGAAAGACGGTTGGGCAGAGCGAGAACGTGGAGATTAGAGGGGTTCCTCTCAACGAAACTCGGTTGATAAAAGATGAGAAGATAAGCCTCCTGGTGAACCTGACATTCCACAGAGGAAACACAGAAGATGTGGACAACCCAACCCATAGCGTGCTGGGCGAGGTCTACACAACAGTACAGTAAGAGCAGAGGCCTAAACCTCAAAAAAGCCCAAAAGATTTATAAATAGACCTCTCTTACTGCTTGATTATTGGTTCTAAAAAGAGAAGAAAGATATAGAGAATAAACGCAGAGAATATACAGGAACAATAAATAGAGAAGAAGGGTACAGTTTTTATGAAAGAGATGAATGAAGAGGAGAAACTCAGCACCGGGACAACAACAGTCGGTATGGTATATAAAGACGGAGTTATACTGGCTGCTGATAAGAGAGCCACTGCAGGAAAGTTCGTAGCCAACAGAGACATAAAGAAAGTTCTGAAGGTCAACGACGACCTCGCTCTTACCACAGCAGGCTCTGTGTCGGACATTCAACTCCTGTCGAAACACTTGAAGTCAAAACTGAACCTCAGCAGTATAAGAACGGGGAGAAACCCCACTATAAAAGAGGCGGCGAATCTGCTGTCAAGATGGGTTTACTCTATCATACGGAGCACCCACGGAGTCACTCATTTCATAGTTGGAGGCTACGATGACAAGCCCCGTCTCTTCGACATCTATCCTGATGGTTCGATAACAGAGATAGATAAATTTGTGAGTTCTGGCAGTGGAAGCACAATCGCCTACGGACTCCTCGAGGACAGTTACGAAGAGGAACTCAGCAAAAAAGAAGGTATCAAACTGGCGTTGAAAGCCATAAACTCGGCTCTGAAGAGAGACACGGCGTCTGGAGAAGGAGTCGACCTCTCGGTAATAGACGAAGACGGAGTCAAGGAGGAGGTAAGCCAGAAGTTGAAGACGGAACTGGATATCGAATAGCAGTTCTGAACTCCTATAACTCCTAAAGAAAATTTTTAGAAACTTATGGAAAACGTCTGTTTTACAGAGGAAAAGGATTAGAGTTTATTCTTGTCTAAGGTAAAAAAAGGTAAAAGCAAAGATACAGTAGGATATTAAGTTAATGATTTCAACAACTGCAATAAACTTACAACAGATTTTTTTAAGGTGAAACAATGTCTAACATAAAAGAAGTCATCAGAGAAGACCTTCCAGAAGGAAAAGTAGACGACATCTCGTTCGAAGGAGCAAACATAGTCCTGTACACGAAGAACAAAAAATTCTTCTTGGACGACAAAGGGGTTGTCAAGAGCATCGTAGACAAGATAAAGAAGAGAATAGAGTTGAGACCGGACCCGTCGGTATGCATAGACCAAGAGGAGGCAGAAAAGAAGATTAGAGAAGTCCTCACAGAAGAGGCAGGGATAGACAACATCTTCTTCGACCCCGAGAGAAGCAGAGTGGTCATAGAAGTTGAGAACCCCGGCGTAGCTATAGGAAAAAACGGGAGCAACGTCCAGAAAATAAAGGAAGAGACATTCTGGGTGCCGATAGTAAGAAGAACCCCTGCTATAAAATCAGAGATAATCAACGGAATAAGGTCTTTCCTCTACAAAAAATCTGATGAGAGAAGAGAGTTTCTTCACAAGACCGGCAAGAGAGTCTACGACGGCTGGATAAGGGAGAAGAAAGAGGAGTGGGTCAGAGTCACCTTTCTCGGTGGAGGAAGACAGGTAGGGAGGTCAGCGATCTTCCTCCAGACACCCGAGTCGCGGGTTCTGCTCGACTGCGGGATAGACGTCTCTGATACTTCAGACTCCTACCCTCACTTGGAAGCGCCTGAGTTTGACATAAAGGAACTGGACGCTGTCATAGTAAGCCACGCTCACCTCGACCACTCAGGTCTTGTCCCGTACCTGTTTAAGTACGGCTACGAAGGACCGGTCTACTGCACCTCGCCCACGAGAGACGTCATGAGCCTCCTGCAGTTGGACGTGGTCAAGATACAGAGAGGAGAGGGTAAAGACCCCATCTACACCAGCGACGAGATTAAGAAAACAGTAAAGCACACTATCTGCCTCAAGTACGACGAGGTCACAGACATAACCCCTGATGTCAGGATAACTTTTCACAACGCAGGGCACATACTCGGCTCGGGCATGGTCCACATACACATAGGGAACGGGCTCCACAACCTACTCTACACCTCAGATATGAAGTACGGCGAGACGAGTCTCTTTTCCAAAGCGGACAACAAGTTCACCAGGGTCGAAAGCATGATAATCGAAGGCACCTACGGGGGGAAGAAGAACGTGTTGCCTCCGTTCGAAGAGCAGAACGAAGACTTCAAGGATGTTATCAAGAAGACTGTTGATAGAGGAGGGAAAGTCCTTCTCCCCAGCCTCGGCTCCGGCAGAGCCCAAGAGGTCGTGGTTATCCTGCAGGAGATGGTGAAAGAAGGGGTCATAAGACCGGACGTGCCTCTCTACATAGACGGGATGGTCTGGGACATAACAGCTATACACACCGCGTACCCTGAGTTCATGAAACCCTCTGTAAAGAACCAGATGTACAACAAGGAGAGCAACCCGTTCCTCGCAGACAACATACAAAGGGTCGGGTCTAAGAAGGAGAGGAAGAACGTTATCGAAGAGGAGGGCTCGTGTATAATAATAGCGACCAGCGGTATGCTGATAGGAGGTCCGAGCGTGGAGTATCTAAAAAAATTGGCTGATAACCCGAAGAACTCGCTGATATTCAGTTGCTACCAAGCCTCAAACACGCTGGGTCATAGGATAAAGTCCGGGGCGGAAGAGGTCAGTTTCAACCAGGGGCAGAAGATAGAGACAGTGCCTATAAAGTTGGACGTGCACAACTTGGAGATATCAGGTCATTCGGACAGGAAAGAACTTATGAAGTTTGTTAAGGAGATGCAGCCCCGACCCAGAAAGATCCTTGTCAACCACGGAGAGGTTTCGAGAGTTCTCAATTTAGCAAGCAGTCTGTACAAGAAGTACGGGATGGAGACCCTCGGTCCGAAGAACTTGGAGAGCGTGAGGCTGAAGTAAGATAGGGAAATAGAAATAATCTTAAGGAATAATCTTATAATCTTATTTACTTAATTTGTTCAATTAACTTTATTTTAATTTTTCTATCAGTTTTTGTAGAAGTTAAGCATCTCCTCCTCGACGTCCTGCAGGTCGCCGGGCACGATGAGTGAGTGAAGCGGAGGCCCGAAATCCTCTTTCTTCAACTCTTCGGCGGTGCCGTACAGAATCTTCTCATCGTCAGAGTTCAACCTGGCCACTCCGACGCACATGGTCTCCTTGGTAAAACTCTCTTGCAAGTCTTCTCTGCCCGCACTTTCTTTCCTTTCTTTCTTTTCAGAAGTCTGCTTCTCCCTGCTCCTCTCCAGCAGGAGTTCCACCGCCTCTGCTACGCTCATAAACCGTTCCTCCTCAGTTTTTATATCCAATAAGAACAGAGTGTGAAGCCCTCTCCTCCTATTCTCAAGAAAATAATTATAATACTTCTTCGGGGTGAAACTCTCTTCCGAGTAAGGTATGGAGAGTGTCTTTCCAAACTTATACAACTGCAGTCCTGTCTTCCCAACCGAGTTTATTATAGACGCGTTGTTTATCACCTCTACTTCCACGCCTTTTTTCCTGGCTTCCATCCAGAGCTGAGCATGAGTCGTGGCACCGAAGACATCCCCTGCTACCAGAAAAGCCACATCTTCTTCGAGAGCGGTAGAGAGTATTTTTTCAGAGTTCTCCTCAACCAGACTTCTGTCTGCAAGGGTTACCTCTTTGCTGTAGAACTCCTCGAAATCATTCTTAGAAACTCGGAGTTGAGAAGTGTACGACTCAAAGAATATCTTCTCACAACTCCTGACAGCCTCCAGACCTCTCAGAGTTATGTCCTTTTCGTCCCCAAGCCCCAGTCCTACCATGTAAAGAACCATTCTTCCAACCCGTTATCCAACCTCTTACTCGTCACTCACTGTTACTTGCCCAAATCTTAAATGAAATGTTAAATATGAAATGTTAAATTAAATATGAAATGTTAAATCTTCTGTCTGCAGACGCCACGCAGTTCACTTCGGCTTCATCAACGGAAAGAGTATCACGTCTCGTATACTGGAACTGTTTGTCAAGAGCATTATTATTCTATCAACTCCTATGCCTACTCCGCTCGTAGGAGGCATGCCGTACTCCAAAGCCTCGACGAAGTTCTCGTCCATAGGGTGCGTCTCTTCTTCTCCCTCCTCTTTTCTCTTCTTCTGCTTTTCGAAGTGTTCTCTCTGGAGCAAAGGGTTGTTCAATTCTGAGTAGGCGTTGCCCACCTCCAACCCTGCTATGTAGGGCTCAAACCTCTCTATAAAGTTCTCTCTGTCCTCCTCACTGCCTTCTCTTAAGTTTTTGCACAGAGGAGTAGTCTCGACGGGGTGGTTTATTATAAAAGTCGGCTGTATCAGATACTTCTCGCAGGTCTCTTCGAACAAGGTCTGTATAAGCATCCCTCTGGAAAGGCCTTCGTCGTATTCTATCATCTTCTCCCCCAGGAACTCTTCTATCTCCTCTTTAGTCTTTCCGCGCACGTCGAACTTCGCATAGTCTTTTATAGCGTCTCTCATATCCAAACGAATCCACGGCGGTGAGAGATCTACCTCTTCGCCCTGGTAGATTATGTCGGTTGTGCCAAGAACCTCTTCAGCCACCTGGCTTATCATGTTTTCAAAGAGTTCCATACCTCTTTCGTAGTCAGCGTAGGCTTCGTACCACTCAAGTTGTGTAAACTCTGGGTTGTGAGTAGAATCTATACCTTCGTTTCTGAAGTCCTTGCACAACTCGTATACCTTCTCAAAACCGCCGACGAGGAGTTTCTTTAGGTATAACTCGTCGCTTATCCTGAGGTACAGGTCCATGTCGTGAGTCTCGTGCCTGGTGATGAAAGGTGTGGCGTTGGCTCCTCCATAGACCGGCTGGAGCGCCGGCGTCTCGACTTCAAGAAACCCTTCTGATTCCAGGAAGTTCTTCATGGCTTTTATGACTTTGCTTCTTTTCTCAAAGACTTCTCTCACGTCGGAGTTCGTAAGCAGGTCGAGGTATCTCTTTCTGTACCGGAGTTCTTTGTCCATTAAGCCGTGATACTTCTCCGGAAGGGGCCTGAGGGACTTGGATAAAAGTGTGAACTCTTGCACGTTCACAGTCACCTCGCCTTTGTGAGTTTTGAAGATCGTCCCTTCTGCTCCGATGAAATCTCCTATGTCTATCTTGTTGAACAGTTCGTAGACTTCTTCACCGATTTCGTCCTCTCTTATGTAGAGTTGGACCTCGCCTGAACTGTCCTTAATGTCGAAGAAAGAAGCCTTGCCCATGTTTCTCAGACGCATCACACGCCCCGCCGTAACAACGCTGTCATCTGTCTTCTCCCCCTCATCTAAATCCTTGTATTCCTCAGTTATCTCTACTGCTCTGTCCTCTTTGCTAAAGTCGTGGGGGTATGGTTCTACTCCCATCTCCCTTATCTCTTTCAACTTCTTCTTCCGCTCTTTTACCAGTTTGTTCTCCTTCTCTTCTCTGCTTAGAGAGTTTTCTTCCTCGGAGTTGGTATTTTTGTCAGTATTTTTTCCTGTCATAGTTAGTAATAGGTTCGGGCTGGTTTAAAAATTTAACTGAAGAATGAGGGTTTTCTAAACTGCTTCTGACCGCTTTGATGAGTCACAGCAGACTCAGTTCTGAGAAGAGAGAGTTCAGTTCCTCCTCCTCCGCGGGACCGACCGCGACGCAGGTCTTTGTCCCGCTCTCGACAACCGTCCTGCCTGAGTCCTCGACTAACGAGGCTGTGAAGTTTCTCTCCTTGGCGAGTTGATAATATCTGAGAAGTTCTTCTTTGTCCTCCACGCCGAGAACAACTTTCTTCATACCCTGACTACGCCACTTCTTCACTATATCCTCGTCAGTTTTCAGAACTGCTTCTACAGACGCGTGGGCTGTCTGAACGCCGAGTTTGCCCTTGGGCAGTTTCAGATCCTTCCTTACAAGAATTACTTGTTTCATTGAATACCCTGCTGACTTCTAAAAAAACACTCTTCACCAGCCGCTATCAGTCACTACTCTTCATCCACAGTCTCTTCTTTACCAACGATTAGGTTCTTGAGTCTCTGCAATTGTTCAAGGAAACTATCTTTACGTTCTTTGTAATGCTCGAACCTGTCCTCCAGTTCAGACAGGTACTCCTCGATATCTGTATCTTTGGATGCGATATTGAACACCTGCGCTTTCCTCTTGAGTTCTTCAAGTTCTTTCTTCATCTCCAACTTCTCCTCCTCGAGGTTCTGGATCAGTTCGCTGGTCTCAGAGTTCTTTTCGAACAGGTCTTTGAACTTCTTCTGAATAGCCTCCGCCTCACCTCTGTAAGAACTCATCTCTTCCTTCGCACTCTTTACTTTGTTGAGAATCTCGTTCTGAACAGCTATTATTTTGTCTTTGTGGCTCTCAGACTCTTCCAGCAGGGGCTCTATCTCTTTTTTCTTCTTCGTCTTGATATCTTTCTCCAAGTCAGACGCCAGTTCTTTCAGTTTAAGAAGGTGCTTCTCCTCGGTGTTTACCTTCTCTTCCTTCTCCTGGATTCTGTCCTCTACCTCGGAGACAGCGTCTTTTATCTCGTCCAGTCTCTCCTTAACAGTCTCTTCTTTCTCCTCCAATTCATTTATCTCTTCTCTCTCATTCTTTATCTCCTCTTCCTTGGACTGAATGCTCTCTACAAGGTTATCGTACCTTCTTCTCTCTTTCTCAATCTTCTTATGGACTTCGTCCAGAAGATTCTTGTACTCGTGCTTCTGCTTCGCAATGTCGTGATCGATGGTCTTCTTCAACTCTTCAAAGTGTCTCATCTGACTAAGTTCATCTTCCAAGTCCACCATCTCACCGCCCATCTCGTCCTTCAAATCATAGTATCTCTGCTTGATCTCTTCAAACCCTTCAGTCTCTTTCTCAAGTTGCTGGAGTTTGGTATTTATTTTCCGGACAAACCCTTCCTTCTTGTCGGCGTAACTCTCAGCCTTCTCTTTCACCTCTTTATCAGAGAGTTCCCGCTCCTTAAAGAATGTCTTTGAGATACCATAGTCTACTCCTATGAGCCCTTCTTCCTCTAAGAATTCTCCCCATTCTTTCACAACTGTCTTATCCACTCCGAGTTCGTCAGCGGCTTCCTCCTGTCTCTATCTTGCTCATATAAATATTTTTATATGGCACCGGATTTATAAATATATTGGTAGAATATAAAGATATTAGTAGAATGCAGGAGCCAGTACCTGTGTATAGTAACTTTTAAATAAGCCAAGAAATAGAAGAAGAAATGAAAGAAAGATAAGGAAGAGACTATGGCTAACAAAAAATCAGTCTTGACAACAGGTCCGCTTGTTGTCAAAGTCAAAAAACCCCACGACTTCGACGGGCTGTACCAGATGATGCAGAACTTCTTCACTTCCAGAGACTTCGACCTCTTCGAAAAGAAGTACAAGGACAAAGGGGTAGGAGACGAGATAGAAGGAAAATGGGTGGCTGAAAGAGAGATAGACGAGTACATGAAGTGGGAAATAAAAGTGGAGTTCAAGATGTGGGACGTCCAGTTCACCGAAGTCAAGAACCCCGCAGGAGAGACAGTGAAGGGATACGACAGCCGTCTAAGAATAATAATAGACGCATTCATAGTAATGGATTACAACAACATGTTCTCAGGAAGCGGATTCAAAGAATGGATGGGGAAAACGTACTTCAGGATGAAAGAGAGAGACATAGACTTCGAATACACCGAGCCACTGATAAACCTCGTACAGAAGTTTCAGCAAAGAATAAAGAAGTACCTCGGCTTTGAAACAAAAAAGAACGCTTGAAAGTTGGCAGAGACGGCAAAAAAAGTAAACATTTTTAAAGAAAGAACAGAGAAAAAGAGAGTGAGAAGAAAGAGGAGAAGAAAATGTCAGAGATATACACGCTTATAGACGAGAAGCCTATCGTGTACAAAGGCATCTTTAAACTGGACGACTTGTTCCAACTAATAGACAACTTCTTCAAAGAGAGAGGATACGAGAGGCGAGAGATACAGAACGTGGAGGAGAGGTACAGGGACGGAGACAGCATCACGTTCGAATTCTTCAACTACAAAAAAATAGACGACTACTCAAAGAAAAAAATAAGAATCTACGGAGTGCTCACAGACCTCAAAGAGAAAAGAGTGAAGATAGACGACATAAAACAGAAAGTCATCAAAGGAGAAGTAAAACTCTACTTCGACGCCTACATAGAATCAGACTACAAAACCAAGTGGGAAGGCCACGCCTTCTTCTACTTCCTCAGAACAATCGTGGACAAGTACATAAGAAAGACAATAAGTAGCAAGGCAAAAGACGAGGTAGTAGCAGACACAAACAAGTTAATCGACGAGATAAAGAGTTTCTTGAAGATGTCCAGATATAAGACTACCTCGTAAGAAAAAACCAAGCACAAGATGATTCAACAAGTCAGTCCAGGACAAACTTCTCCAGGGAAGAAACAGTTAATTTTAAAAAACAACTCAACATCCCTACCAACACCACATACAAACTCATGCCACGGTCGCATCCACCCAAACAAAGTTTGTGGGCGCGCACGTGTCAT
>CAYSOY010000026.1:7283-11853 GCA_964432865.1 uncultured Methanosarcinales archaeon | reverse complement strand
AATCAGAGATTTTTAGGGTGCAACGATGCTCGAAGGGAAAATTTTAGAGTTGAGAAAAAGTCCGTCCTACTCAATATACTTAAAACGAGGAATTTCTTTACCATTAATATTTACATTTTCAAGAAACGTTGATTTGTATTTGAAATATTTCTCTTCTAATTCTATCTCCTTTATCAAATTTTAGAATTGTTTTCGTTCTTTTTTGTTTTTTCAAGTCCTCTTTTTACTACTCCTATTGCTTTGTAAGGGTCTGTTCCTATGACTACGTGTCCTGCTGTTATTTCCAAACCGCCGTAGTCCACAGTGGGGCTGTTTAGAGATCCTCTATCTATAATTCTTATAACGCATCCGGGGAAGGATTTCCAAGATTTGTCAAGAGGAGGAAGCATTATTCCTACGTTGAAAGACTCCACTCCCATGTGCTTAACAAGAGATGATAATACTGAGTGGATAACTTTGGAGACAGGTGTTTTGAAATCTTTGCTCGTAATAATTATTTCTTTCTCCTTTCGAGGTGTGAGGTTTGCAAAAAGTTTTACATTTCCAAACTTCGCCCCCAACCCTACTGAGCTGTGTGCTTGGAACCAATCTTCGAAGAAGTTGGAAGAATAGTTTTCTGAATACTTCACACTTGCCTGTCTGTACAGGTCGATGTTGGCGTAGTGTCTCCCTTGGGTTAGGAGTAGTTGCATGTGTCCGTGGATTATGGAAGCTCCTGCTTTCGGCATGCAGTTCCACATTATATGAGGGTATTTAAACCCGTCTTCTTTTCTATTCTCGTAAGCTTCCCTCACCCATTTCATACCGGTTTTCAGGTAATCATCTATTTTTTCAAAAGTGAATGAGAAAGGGTTGTGATCTTTGAAGATATTTAAACCGTGAACTGAGTCGTATTTTGCGACGTTGGCTCCTGTTATCGACTCTTCTCCTTCCACCCTGCCGAACTCGCACTTCGGAGTCATCTTCTTCGGCTTGCAGAAAGGGCCTCCTCTGGAAGAGTCTATCCTCTCCTTTATGTTCTTGTTCTTCTCTATGTCGAGTGGTCTTTCTGTTCTTACTCCGTTGAAGAGCGAGCCTTCAAATAATAACTTGTTATACACTTTTATGATTTTCTGCTCCTCTACCTTGTCTCTGCTTTCAAAGTTGTCTTCCACCCAGGACAGCATGGTCTTAGGAAGTTCAAGACGACCTTTGCTCTTGTAGACCTCGAAGAACCTCTTGAAAACCTCTCTCTCCTCATCCGAAAGGTCTTTAACTATATCCGGAAGTTCAATAATCTTCTTCATAAACACAACACCCTCTGCCTATTTTATAAAATTTGTGAAACTATAAAGGGGAAGGGCAAAAAACTTTATAAGACCATGCTAAAAACTTTAAATTGGATTATAATGTTGAAAGGTGTTTAGAGATGGGTTTCATACTGGTTTATACGACGTGTGGGTCTGAGGAGGAGGCGGAGAGAATCTCCGAAGTTCTTGTGGAGAGAGAACTGGTTGCCTGCGCCAACATCTTCTCTTCTTCTGTGAAGAGCGTCTACGAGTGGCAGGGTTCTGTAGAGAAAGAAGACGAGACCGCTCTCCTCTTAAAAACCCGTGAGGAGAGGTGGAAGGAATTGAAAAGAGTTGTTAAGCAAGTTCACTCTTACGACACCCCCGCTATTATAAAACTGGAGGCGGAGTCTGAGAAAGAGTTCTCCGAGTGGGTTAGGGAAAAAACTTCTTCTTCTGAAAAATGACCCTTACGTGCGTAACTTGTGGTGAATCTCCGATAGCAGAATCGACAGATTTATATAAGGATGTTACCCTTTTTCTAAACAGAGTCCAGAGACACTCTGGAGTAGTTTTTAAGTGAGGTATAGAAGTAAAGTAAGTGATCTTTATGGCAGAGGAGCAGAGGAGTAGAGAGGAAGATTACAGTTCCGAAGACATAAAAGTTTTAGAAGGTCTATCAGCAGTAAGGAAAAGACCTGGGATGTACATAGGAAGTACAGGTCCGAGGGGTCTCCACCACCTGGTCTACGAGGTGATGGATAACTCGATAGATGAGGCGATGGCAGGGCACTGCGACAAGATAGAGGTGGTGCTCCACGAAGACAACTCAGTCACAGTCAGGGACAACGGCAGAGGAATCCCTGTGGAGAAGCACAAGAAGTACGACAAGTCAGGAGTCGAAGTTGTGATGACGAAACTCCACGCCGGAGGAAAGTTCGACGACAAGACTTATCAGGTCTCAGGTGGGCTGCACGGAGTCGGGGTCAGCGTGGTCAACGCGTTGTCCGAGAAGATGGAAGTGACTGTTAAGAGGAACAACAAGGTCTACAAGCAGGAGTTCAGAAGAGGCGAAGTAGAAGGAGAACTCGAAGTAGTCGGAGAAACCGAAGAGTCAGGCACCGAGATAACCTTCCTCCCGGACAAGGAGATATTCAAAGAGACAAGAGAGCAGGACTACGAAGTTCTCTCCACGAGGTTCAAAGAGTTGGCTTTTCTCAACCAAGGCTTAACCATAACGATAAAAGACGAGCGAGGAGAAGAGGTTACTGAAGAAGAATACAAGTACGAAGGAGGGATCAAGAGTTTTGTAGAGTACTTGAACAACAGCAAGAAACCACTCCACGACCCCGTCTACTTGGAAAAAGAGGAGAACGGGATAAAATTAGAGGTAGCCCTTCAGTACTCGGACTCGTTCCAAGAGGCAATCTTCACATTCGTAAACAACATCAACACCCACGAAGGCGGAACACATCTCTCAGGCTTCAAAACCGCCCTCACGAGAACGCTCAACAAGTACGGCGAGGAGTACAACCTGCTCCCGGACGACGTGAGGATAAAGAGCAAGGACTCACGGGAAGGACTGGCCGGAATAATCTCCATAAACCTCAAAGACCCGCAGTTCGAGGGTCAGACAAAGACAAAACTTGGTAATAGCAAAGTTAGGGGTATAGTGACGAAGATGGTGGGCAGAGGACTCTCCACTTTTTTAGAGGAGACTCCTGATACTGCAGAGGTGATACTGGAGAAGGTCGTCTCTGCTGCGAAGTCAAGAATCGCTGCGAAGAAAGCCAGAGAAGTAGTGAGGAGAAAGAGTGCATTGGAATCCACGACGCTTCCAGGAAAACTTGTAGACTGCTCCAACCAAGACCCCGAGGACTCAGAACTCTACATAGTCGAGGGGGACTCGGCAGGAGGCTCTGCCAAGCAGGGCAGGGACAAAGAGTTCCAGGCGATACTTCCTTTGAGGGGGAAGATTCTGAACGTGGAGAAGGCCCGGCTGGACAAGATAATTGAGAACAAAGAGATATCTTCGCTCATCTCGGCGCTCGGATGCGGTATCGGAGACGAGTTCGATATAGACAACCTGAGGTACAACAAGATAATCATAATGACTGACTCCGACGTGGACGGAAGCCACATAACCACGCTGATACTGACATTCTTCTTCAGATACATGAAGGAACTCATAGACCAAGGCCACCTCTACATAGCCCAGTCCCCGCTCTTCCTCGTGAAGAAGGGCAGGAGCAAGAGATACGCTCTTGACAAAGAGGAGAAGGAGAAGATAGTCGAGGAGATGGGAAGTAGAGGGTTGAAGGTTCAGAGATACAAGGGCTTGGGTGAGATGAATCCAAAGCAGTTGTGGGAGACGACGATGAACCCTGAGAACAGAGTTCTTAAAAAAGTGACTATTGAAGACGCTGTCTACGCTGACAAGATATTTACCACGCTGATGGGAGAGCAGGTGGCTCCGAGGAAGGAGTTCATAGAAGAGCACGCCAAAGAAGCGGTAAACCTCGACGTATGAGAACAGAGTTTCTGAAAGTCATCTAATATTAACTTTTTTCTTTTTTCACACTTACTTTCTTCTTCAGCAGAAGAGACGACGGAATTATGACCTTTTCTCCTTTCTCTTTTTTAGGCGATAGCACGACATTCAGCAGGTTTACCTCTTCCACCTCTCCGGAGTCCCCTGCTGTTGAGAGAGTCATCCCTTCTCGGATTTTTCCAGACCACTTTATCTTCAACCCTGCAAAGAGGTTGGGGAAGAAGTCTTTAAGAGACAGGAGGAAACTGACCCCTATTGTGAACAGAAGCACCGCCATCAACAAGTTGAATAGGATAGTTTTCAAACCGAGGGTTGAGAAGGCAAGCACCGCGGAGCCTGCGTAGATTACTATGGAAACAGATTTTGAAAGAAGGTTGGTTATTGAGAATCTTAGACCAGAAGTTTCTTTGAATGAAGAGTCGAGGCCTATGCTTTCCAGAAAAGTTTCAATAATCTTACCGAGAATCCTCCCTATTATAAACCCTACGAGGAGAATTATCACAGCTATAAGGAGTCTTGTCAGGTAGGGATTGATAACTGCCATGAACCTGTCTGTCGCCCCAAGTACTTCTGCCAGCGCCATCTTCTCTGTAGAGTATGAGAGATTCTTTAAAAAGGTTGTGAGTGAGTCGGCATTGTTTTCTCACTTCTTCAACGCTTCGAGCAGTTCTATGAACGTGGAGGCGCTCCACGCCTGCGACCAGCAACCCCCCGGCTCTTGCTCCTCTGCACTGCTGATTTCAGAGCACCG
>CAYSOY010000026.1:1608-7273 GCA_964432865.1 uncultured Methanosarcinales archaeon | reverse complement strand
GGTCTTCTCTGCTCGCCCGGTATATCTTATCTACGTACTCCTTGTACTTCTCGCTGTTCAACTCTTGCATCGACAACCCTGCTATGTTGTTCAGATAGTACCACGAGTCCCCCCTGTGGTAACTGGCGTCGTCCACGCCCGTATGTCGAGGTTTGTAGAGAGGGTGTTTTTTCTCCAAAGAAGAGACTCCTCCCCAGTCGCTCCAGAGGTTGTCGAGAGCGGTGTCGAAAGCTGATTCCCACTCCTCGTCTTTCAGGAGTTCGGGCGCGTAGTAGTAGGCAAGGAAGACATTGTTTCTCTGGGTAAAGTCCGGCTCCATTTCCTTGTCGAGCAGGTCCGCCACTCCTTTTTCTCTGTCAAAGAACTCTTCTCTGAACTTCTTAGATATCTTTTTCTTTTTCCCCGAGCCGAGACTGAAACTCGACCAGGTAATCTTCTCTATGAACTGGATAAGTTTGTGTATCACCATGTGCAGAGCCTGTACCTCCACTGAGAACCCTGGTTTTCTGTCTTCTCTGTACAATGTGTCCATCCACGTCTCCTGAGGTTCGTTTCTTATCAGGTGCTCTTCCCCTCTCATCCTCTCCAAGAGTTCCACTTCTGTCTTGAACCTCTCCTTGATCTCAGTAAGTTCGTCCGTTCGGAAGTAGTTGTATAGTACTCCCCGATTGTGAAGTCTTTTTATCAGGTGGTAGAAGACGTAAGCCGTGAGCCCAAGCCCGTCTATGGATACCAGGGATCCAGGCCCTCCCCTGTTGTACGTGACTCCTTCTTGGATAAGGTTCAGCCATTTCAGACAGATGTTCTTTACTTGCCCGTACCTCTCTTCGTTGAGGAGCGCTTTGGAGGCCAAAAGTTCGTCTCTGTCCCAGACTTGGAAGAACCACGGCAGGCCTGCGATTATTGATGGTGTTACTGAGTAACTGAACTTTGTTATCAGGGAGTTCAGCGATTTCAGAGCGAGGCTGTACTCCAGGGAGTGCTTGTTAAGAAGTGCTTTGTCCGATTCTTGTATGCTTTTTTTGACTTCGGAACTGTGTTCTTTCAGATACCTCACCTTTCCCAGGGCTTTTTTGAACTTCTGGCTGAACGAAAACGCTATCTCAGACTCTTCCTCCACCACTATTTTGAAAGGTGTGTATGTGTAGAACTCGCTCCTGTCTCCTCTCTTTTCGTCGTGCGGATAGTCTCTTCTCTGCCACTCCTCTACTTCTTCTATCTTTAGTTCACCGTCGCTCTTCAAAGCCAGGAATCCGCTGTAGTCCTCCTCTGATTCTCTGCTGTCACCTCTTTTCTTGAAGTACTTTATAACTACTTCTTCTCCGCTAACCCTCTCAAACTCGTAGAACCTCCCCTGCTCGGAGAAGTCGTATATCTTTCTGAAGTCCACTGATAGCAGGATCTCTCCTGTGTAGTTCTCCACGTTGTAGAGGAGACCGTTCCCCGTCATCCAGAACCTCTCGGAGCACGAGTTACCACTCTTTCTTTCTACGTGCGAGAACTTGTTGATTATTTTCTTAGGTTCTTCTTCGACTTTCAACTCCTCTATTGTTTTGAAGAGAGTGTCTTCGCCGGGGAGGTAAGAGAGCATCCCTTGGAAGTAGGACTTGTTGCTTCCCAGAGAGAGATAGTCTCCTTTCTTGTTAGTAAGAATAAAATCTTCCGAACCTTCGCCTTCTTCCTTCTCTCCGTTCCACTTATGTACGACTTTCAAGAACCTCACCTCTTCTCCTCTTCTCCACGCTGGTAACTCTTCTCATGTGGTTCGAGGAGTTTTGAATTAATGATTGACTTCAGAATGATCTCCGAGATAGACGATTTTACTGCTTCCTTTGTGAAGAGCGTTCTCTCCTATGATAGAGTCAGAGATTTTTGCGTCTGAGACTTCGGCGTTCGAGTCGATTATCGACCCTTTGACTATCGATCCTTCTACAACGGCGTCTTTACCTATAGAGGTGTGCGGTCCTACAATTGAGTTTGACACTCTGGCGCCTTCTTCTATGTAGACTGGTTCTATAACTACTGAGTTGGTAACTTCCTCCTTCACCTTGTGGCGTTTCTCAAGCAGTGCCTTGTTCGCGTCTAAGAACGCAGAGAGTGTCCCACAGTCCTTGTACCAGTCTATGGGGCAGACTTCTATCTTTTTGTCCTTCTCCGCGAGGGCGGGGAGGACTTCGGGGAAACAGTACTCTCCTTCAGTCTTCTTCTCTTCCTGCATCAAGTTGTCTACTTCTCTGAAAGTTGAGTCAGGATCTTTTAAATAGTATATTCCTATGTTGGCGAGGTTGGACTTCGGGTTCTCGGGTTTCTCTACGAGGTCTTTTAGAAACCCTTCGTTGTCTTTCTCCACTATTCCGAACCTGCTTGGGTTCTCCACTTCTTCAACCCAGACCGCTCCGTCTACGTCTTCTTCCACTACTGATAGGTCTATCTTGAACAAACTGTCCGCGAATATTACCAGCATGGGCTCGGCCACGTACTCCTCGACGAGTTTTATTGCGTGGGCTGTTCCTTTCTGCTCTTTCTGCTCTACAAACCTCGCTTTGAAGTCGTAGTTACTCTTTATATGATCCTCTATGCTCTCCTTCATGTAACCAGTAATGAATATATACTCAGAGACGTCCAGTTCTTCCACCATGTCGATTATGTGATCTATCACCGGCTTCCCGGCTATGTGTAGAAGGGGCTTAGGTTTTGTATGCGTGTGAGGCCTCATCCGTGTTCCTTTACCCGCGACGGGGATTACTACTTTGATAAAAAACCACCTCTTATTCTCTTTTTTCACTACTGCCCAAACTCTTTTATAAATTTTCCCCTTTGATTCTCGGTAGAAGAAAAACAAAGTTTTTATAAAAAACAGCGGGTTTATTCCTGAACAGATGATACCTGAAGAAGATTTTGAGAAGATAAAGGAGTCGATGGACGAGTTCGACAAGAACCGAGAGGAAGTAATAAAGAAGTCGCGCAGTCCGCGAAAGAGGAGCAAGAAAGCAATCTACTCCATCCACAGAGGAGAGATAGAGAAGGCAGAAGAGTTGTTGGAGAAGGCAGAAGAGGAGTTGAAGACGCTGTTTCAGAAAATTGAGAAAAACCAAGACTTGAGAACAGGGAGTTACTCCTCGGCTGTCGAAGAGTACATAGAGGCAAGAACTTTCTTAGAGTTTATCCAGAACCATAAAATACCTTCTTTCAGCATCTTCTTCTTTGCTGACGAGGAGGAGTACCTCGGAGCGCTCAGCGATCTTACAGGTGAACTGGCAAGAAAGGCTGTCAGAGAGGCGACCGATAGGAATATAGAAGAGGTGGAGAGGATGAAAGAGATTATCGACAACCTCTACGGCGAGTTCGTAAAGTTCGATTTCAGGAACGGCAAGTTAAGGAAGAAGTACGACTCTATAAAGTACAACCTGCAGAAAGTAGAAGACACTCTGTACGACTTGAAGGTAAAGTCTTGAACTGCTCCGGAAGAATACTTCTCAAGAACTCTTAAAACTTTTTCGCACAATAACTTTTATATACTACATATTTCTTTATTCCACTACCATGTACAGAACACACAACTGCGGTGAGTTGAGAGAGGAGCACGCCGGCGAAGAAGTAACTCTGTCCGGATGGGTTGATTCTGTAAGGATTTCGGGAAAAATAGGTTTCTTGCTGTTGAGAGACAGGTACGGAGTCACTCAGTGCTTTCTGAAAGGAGAGCCACTCGAAAAAGCTTCTTCATTAACTAACGAGTCCGTGGTCAAAGTTGAAGGCAGTGTCAAGGAGCGCCCCGATGAGCAGAAGAAGTCTGATATGAAGACAGGAGGGGTTGAGTTAACGGTCTCGGATATAGAGGTTCTTTCCAAGTCCGACTCTCTACCCCTGGAACTGGACGAGTCAGTAGAGTCCACTGATAAGACGAGGATGAAATATAGGTTTCTCGACCTCAGGGAGGATAGGATGCAGGAGAACCTCGAACTCAGGCACGACGTGTTCAAAGCAGTCCGCGACTTCTTTGACGAGCGAGACTTTTTTGAAATAGAGACTCCTCTACTTGCCAAGTCCACACCCGAAGGAGCTCGTGATTACTTGGTTCCCAGCCGTTTGAACAAAGGAAAGTTCTACGCACTACCCCAGAGCCCGCAACTTTTTAAACAATTGCTGATGATAGGTGGCTACGACAAGTACTTTCAAATCGCCAAGTGCTTCAGAGATGAAGACCTTCGCTCGGATAGACAGCCCGAGTTTACCCAACTGGACGTTGAGATGAGTTTTGTAGAGCAAGAAGACCTTATACAGTTGATTGAAGAGTTAATGAGTTTTGTTTTCAAAGAAGTTCTCAACATAAATTTAGAAACTCCTTTCCCAAGAATTACACACAAAGAAGCTGTTGATGAGTATGGGACGGACAAACCTCATCTCGGAGAGGAAGAGAACGGTTTCCACTTCTGCTGGGTCGTGGACTGGCCTATGTTTGAAGAATCAGACGACGGCTTTACTTACGCCCACCATCCCTTTACCATGCCTGTGTACGATGAAAAAGAGGATATTGTTGACAGACCAGAAGATGTCAAAGCACACATCCACGACCTCGTTCTTAACGGCGAAGAGATAGCAGGAGGAAGCATAAGATGTCATGACATAGAAGTTCAGAAACTCATTTTTAAAGCCCTTGGGCTTTCCAAAGAAGAGTACGAGGAGAAGTTCGGCTTCTTCCTGGAAGCTCTGCAGTACGGCACCCCACCCCACGGAGGTATTGCTTTCGGAATGGACAGGCTGATAGCTCTGATGGCTGGAGAGGACTCAATAAGAGACGTGATAGCTTTTCCAAAGACAAAAGACGCAGAGGACTTGATGCTTGGAACGCCTTCAAAGGTGAAGAAAGAGCAGTTGGATGAGTTAGGAATAAACTTTAAAGTATTCTAACAGTTAAATTTAAAAACACTTATGTTTTTATCTAAATTATGACCCATGCAAATAAGAGTTATATAAATTTATCAACGGTTATTAATAGATAGGATAATATCATTCTCTCTGACCCGTGGCCCTGTAGCTTAGTAGGTAGAGCGTCTCGCTGTTAACAAGATAAGGGATTCTGGTACCAGAAATCTCTGATTTCACGGTAACGAGGAGGTCGGCAGTTCGAGTCTGCCCGGGGCCGTTCAGGAAGATGAGTAAAAAAGAGTTAGTGGAAGAAGTAGCGGAGATTGCTCGCATAGACTTGGGAAAGGAAGAAGTAGAACGATTTTCACAGGACTTGGAAGATGTTCTCGAGGCGTTCAGTGTTTTGGACGAAGCAGATGTCGAAGGTATGGATCCGAGCTTTCGGCCTATAAACACCCGCAACGTGTTGCGAAAAGACGAGCCTGGAGATTGCCTGAGTCAGGAAGAAGTATTCAAGTCTGTCAAGAACAAGAAAGACGGTTTCTTCAAGGGACCGAGGACGGTGGATTCGTGACTCCGGAAGAGATACTCGAAGCGTGCAGGAGGATAGATGAAGAATACAAGTATTTCAACGAATTCATAGAAAACCCGGAGTTTGGAGAAGGAGAGTTGGAAGGAATCTATGTAACTGTGAAGGACAACATCTGCGTGAAAGGCGTGGAGACTACTGCTGGTTCTCGGATACTCAAAGGATACGAGCCTGCTTTCGACGCTACAGTAATTAAGAGGTTGAAAGAGG
>CAYSOY010000026.1:0-1552 GCA_964432865.1 uncultured Methanosarcinales archaeon | reverse complement strand
AAGACAAGTATGGATGAGTTTGGCTTCGGAAGTTTCAACACCAACGTGGGCCAGGATTATCCTGTTCCAAGGAATCCTGTAGATAAGGAAAGAGTGGTCGGAGGTAGCAGTGGAGGCTCTGCAGGCATAACCAAGAAGGCAGATTTTCCACACGTTTCCATAGCTGAGAGTACAGGAGGTTCTATAGAGGCACCAGCGGCTTACTGTGGTGTTATAGGCTTCTGTCCTACCTATGGGTTGTTGAGTAGAAATGGTTTGATAAGCTACGCAAACTCTTTGGACAAGATTGGTATAATGAGCAAGGAATCGGAGCACATCCGACCTGTTTTGGAAGTTATGGCGGGGTTTGATTCAAAGGACAGCACTTCTTTGAAGAGGACTTTAGACTTAGACTTCGACGGAGATCTCAAAGTAGCAGTTATAGAGGAGGGGCTGGATGTGGATGAAGGGGTTAAGGAGAACTTCCTTTCAGTGATTGAGAATCTAGACTTCGATGCTTCTATGGTATCGATGCCGTTCACCTTCAAGTATGGCATCTCAGCTTATTACGTCCTGGCTGCGAGTGAGGCCAGTACCAACCTGGCCAAATATTCCGGATTGAGATACGGGCAGGAAACCAAAGTGGAGGATAAGTCTTTCAACCAGTATTTCAAAGAGGTACGGGGCGAGCATTTCAACGAAGAGAGCAAAAGGAGGATAATCCTTGGAACGTTTGCCAGAATGGCTGGTTACAGGGAACAATACTACATGAAAGCGACCAAGGTGAGGACAAAGATAATAGAGGAATACAAGAAATTGTTTGAAGAGTTCGACGTTTTACTAACCCCAACCATGCCCAATGTGGCTCCAAAGATTTCTGAAGTAGATTCGATGTCGCCGGTTGAGGTTTACAAGATGGATTCTTTGACTGTGGGACCGAACCTGGCGGGCGTGCCCCACGTCACAATTCCAAGCGGAGAATATAGAGGGCTACCGACTGGATTGATGGCAATCGCTGACCATGTAGAGGAAGAAAAATTGTTGAAGTTCTTAGAGGAGGTAGAGCGATGTCAAAGATAAAGATTGGGTTGGAGGTTCACGCAGAGCTCGATACCGACACGAAGCTTTTCTGCAGTTGTCCGAGGAAAGGTTCGGAAAAACCTAACATGCGAGTATGTCCTGTCTGTCTCGGCCACCCTGGGTCCAGGCCAGTGCTTAATGAGAAGGCGTTGATGGGAGCGATAAAATTAGGGTTAGCTTTGAAAGGCAGATTGGACGACGAGGTGATTTTCTCGAGGAAAAGCTATTTTTATCCGGACATGAACAAGAACTTCCAGATAACTCAGTTCGAGAGACCTGTCTGTAGGGAAGCCAGGATGACTTTGAGTTCTGGGAAGCGGATACCTATAAAGAGGATTCATATAGAGGAAGATCCAGCGTCGTTGACATATGAGGGGGACATGTCGGATGCATCTCATTCTTTGATTGATTACAACAGGGCTGGAGTTCCATTGGTTGAGATAGTTACTGAGCCCGACCTGAGCACTCCTGCTGAGGCGAGGGAATTTCTCTC
>CAYSOY010000025.1:0-12813 GCA_964432865.1 uncultured Methanosarcinales archaeon | reverse complement strand
GTTCTTCTATCTTCTCTGTCTTGCTTCCTTCAGAGTCGCTGTCTCCGCCGTTCTTCCTTTCATCAGAGTCGTCAGACAACTGTAATCACCTGTTGATATCTCTTTGCTACAGTTTGCACCCGGTCATCTCAGCCAGTTTTTCAAGAGGCTGGACTCCTCTAAGCCTCTCACCACCTACGTCCCACGCAGGGTAGCCTTCGACGCCGTTATCCTTACAAGTACTTCCTACGTCGCAGTCCACAAAAACTATGTGCTCGAAAGAATCGCCGAATCGCTTCTTCTGCTCCTGGCAGTGAGGGCACCAGTCAGTCCCGTACATCACAGCGCCGTTATCACTGAGACACTGGGCAAACTCGTCCAAGTTTTTGTCAGAATCAGAGCCCCCTTTATAGAAGAAAAAAAAGGTCGCGACAACAGCAACAATTATCAGAGCAGAGACTAAGTACTTCATTCTCTTCTTAAAAACCTCTTTTTTTCTCTTGCTCTCACTTCCTGCCAAAACCGATCACCTCTGAAAAAGATCTTATGTTCCAAAAAAGTTCACTCTTAAAAAACTGCTACAAGAAGAAGAGATTAAGAATTACTTTAAAAAGTTTGCGATTGCTCTCTCAGGCAGAACTGAATCCTTTTTTCTTAACCCATTCGACCTCTTTATCCTCGAGTTCCAGAAACTCTGCTACGTCAGAATCTTTCTCCGACAGCAATGGAAGTAGATAAGGATAGCTGTCTTTGAGAACTCTTTTCTTGGAGGAGTGAGTCTTCTCAGCCAACTTCTCGCTTATAGAGTCTCTCTTGGAATACTTCCTGTTGGTTATCCAGATTTTCAGAAGGCGTTTGCTCCTCTCGTAAGTGACTTTCTTCTTGTACTTCTCTTTCTTGGAGAGTGCGATGCCTGCAGTCAGCAGGTCGTAGATGTAAACAAGGAATCTGTAATGCTGCCACCTGTGTATCCTTCCTCTGAAAACGTCGGCGAGGGAGAGGCAGTCGTAAGCCTCTGAAAGATCCTCTATTTTACTGTACTCCTTGCTGAGGTTGTTATCTATCCAGAGGAAGACCTTGTCGTAGTCCTGGTCTACGTTGTCGAAAGCCCCTCTTGCAATATCTGCCTTGGTGGTCTTGAAGACCCTTAAGAGGCTCTCTTTTATTTTCTCTGTTTTCTCCCTCTCTCCAAGAACATCCAGGTTTTCCTTTGTCAACTTCCCATCAAACTCCGCTGTTTGAAAATCATTTATAGCTGCCCTCATATCTCCTCCCGCCCACCTTGCTATGGACTTCAATGCTTTCCTGTCGTACTCTATGTTCTCCTCTTTGGCTATGAACTCCAGCCTCTTCAGTATGCTCTTGTAAGAGAGGGGTTTGAACTCTACCTTTCTGCACTTCTTCTTCAGAGAGGAGAGTTTTTTGAGAGAGATGTCGTTGGCGATTATTATAACCGGGTATGGGCTCTTCTTCATTAATTTCCCCAGGGCAGAAGTCGCTCCCCTGTCCTTCCTGCCTGAAAGCCCATCCACCTCATCTACTATAACCAACTTTCCTTTCGAGAACAGACTTTTTTGTTTTAAAGACTCTCCCACAAGGGAGTTTATGGATTTCTTGTTTCTCGTGTCGGAGGCGTTAACCTCAAGTATTTCCAGGTCGAACTTTTTCCCTGCGGTGTAGGCAGCAACTGTTTTGCCTGTACCTGTAGGGCCGTAGAGGAGGAGAGGCTTGTCTCCTTTGTTGTAATCTCTTACAAAAGAGAAGACTCTGTCCACGGCTCCATCCTGTCCCGCTATGTCGTCTTTCTTCTGAGGAGTATACTTCTTTGTCCACGGAGATGCTTCTTTATCCATATGAAACTATACAAAAGATAAGGTTATTTATTAATCTGTTTGTTGATTTGTTTGTTGAGAGTTGAAAAAGAAAAAGACAGGATGAGAAAACGGCTTGGCACATATATCTGAGGTATTTAAAAAGGTCAACCGAAAGATTTATATAGTTATGAATATATATTCAATATAAGAAGATATACGGAGGTGAAAAAATATGCCAAATAGAGACGGAACAGGACCAAATGGAGAAGGACCTCTAACAGGACTCGGACTTGGACCATGCTCTGAAAATAGAACTGGGCTTGGATTTAGAAGAGGACGCGGTTTTAAAAGAGGCAAAGGTTTTGGAGCTGGACAAGGAATGGGACGTGGACTCGGAAGAGGACTAGGAACAAGATGTCCATTCTATAACAGAGAACCAACCAAAGAAGAAGAGAAAGAGTATCTCCAGAAGGAACTGAAAGCAATAGAAGAAAAAAAGAAAGAGATAGAGAAAGCATTAAATGACCTTGAATAATCATAACTTTTTTCTTTCTTTTTTCTTTTTATGATTCTGAAAAAAAACAGAAAGAATTATAAATAAATATTCAAAATAACCTCTTATGCCAAGACCGAGAAGATGTAGAAATGTAAGAGGAACTCCTAATATAAACTATTTTAAACCACAAGGAATTCCTATGCGAGAGTTAGAAGAGGTTGTTCTAAAAGTTGATGAGTACGAAGCTATAAGACTCAAGGATTCTAAAAAACTGGGGCAGAAAGAAGCAGCCGAGAAAATGAACATATCACAGCCAACATTTCACAGATTAATTACAGATGCAAGAAAAAAGATAGCAGAAGCTATATCAAAAGGAAAAGCGATAAAAATAGAAGGAGGAGACTTCAAGATAAAAAAGTTGAACAAGTAGAACTCTTCTACGGCGCACACACTACTCACTCTGGAAAAGAGTGGAAAAACCTGCCAGCGCCCAATGACCAAACATTTATATACCTCTGTTTTTAATAAGGAAGAGTAAGAGGAGTAGAGAGGTGGTTGTAATCGGAAAGGATTTCAACAGAGAGATGGATGAGTATCTTTCTGAAAGGAGGAAAGGCTCAAAGAGCGGATTTTTTTCGGAAACAACTCGTGGCGGAGAGAAAGACTCGTGGTTTTCTAAAGTATTCAGTTCAAAAAAGTCCAGAGAAGAGGTCGAAGTGCCTGAAAGTCTGGCAGAAGAAGGAGAAGAGATTGAAGTAGTAGAGGAAGAGATTGAACCAGAGGATACAGAAGAGGACAAAACACCCCCAGAGGAAGAACCTGAACCAGTCAGAGAAAGCCTCTTATCAAAATTTCTGAAAAAACTTGGGTTCGGCAAGAACCTGCACAGAGTAGAGGAGGAGAGAATAGAAGCAGAGGCTCAGCAGGAGAAGAATGAAGAGTTCAGAAAAGACTTCAGAGAGTTTGCCAAAATAGCACACAAATGGGTGGAGAAACTCCCTTCGGAGAAGAAGAAAGAGTTCAAGAGGAAAGAAGAGTTCCAGAAGTACAAAGAGATTCTTGAAAAACACGGCTTGTTGAAGTAAGGCAGGATTTAATCACTCCACTTTTTTCAAAAAACTGCTCCGTAATCAATCTAACGATTCTATCCGCTGATTTTTTGGAGTTGAAGGTTTCTAAAAGAGCGAGGTTTTAATAAAATATATAAATAAGTTTCTATTATTAAATAGTAAAATGGGATTAGAAGAGATATTATTTGAAAACAAGGATTATTTCAAAGGAGAGTTTGTTAGAATAAAAAGAGAAGAAGTAGAAGATATATTAAAAAGAATAGAAGAAGCAATACCTGAAAAAACAACAATCTTGTACACAGAAGGGTTCTATAAACAATTGAGAAACGAAAAAAACAGAAAAGAGTTTTATAAAAGCATCGAAGACGAGATTAAAAAAAGCAAAAAAGAAGAGATTAAGAAAAAACTCCCTCTGAGTATGTTTACCATTACAAAAGCCCTCTCAGAAAGAATATACAAAGAGACAAAAGAATCAGTCGGTACCAAGGAGAGATTCAACGGTGTGTTATCCCAGTCAAAAGACGTGGTAGAACAGTTCAAGAAAGGAAGAGAAAAAACAAAAATTTTAGAAAAACTGCCAAAACCTCTAAAAAGAGTTTTCAACCCTATAAGCATAGCAATAAGGAAAAAAATAGAGACCGGAGTTGTTCAAAGATTAAAAGATTTCATAGAAGGGAACAGTCACAGCTCTATAAAGAAATATCTTAAAACTCTAAGAGGAGATATTTCTGTCCCTGAAAAATACAAAGAAGAGTGGGGTAAAGAAGAATACACAGACGAACTTAACAAAATTAAAGAAATAAAAAAATCATATTTAAAAGAAGAATATGGAGAAGAAAGGATTTCGGTAGAGAAAGTGCCTCTTTCCAAACTCTTTCTGGAAAAAAATTTTTTCAACTTCTTAGAAAAAGAATACCCTGGAAAGAAAAAAGGATGGTTCAAAGGTAATAAAAAATTAGCAGAAAACGATTATATAGCTTTTCCCCTACTACTCGGCTTCTACCCAAAAGAAAGAACAGAAGACTGCGAGAGTTTGATTAACGATTTTCAAAACCACAAAGAAATCCTGGATAAATATAGATCACAACTCTTAAACTTAGAAATAGCTGAAGTAGTCAACAAAATAATTAACTATGAAAACAGTTTTTTAGAAATAAAAAAAATAGAGGAGGAAAGAGATGAAGAGTGGGAAGAAGGAGAAGAAAGAAAATTACTATACCAGACCAAGAAAGGACTTGTAAAAAACAGAGAAGAGTTTATGAGAACAAGTATAGAAAGAGAAGGATACGTCCCTTTCTGGAATAAAGAGGAAGAAGGGTTAAGAATTTCGAGGATACAAGTAGACTTAGAGGATGAAAAAATTGCTAAAAAAGAAGGCACAGGAAATGCCATAACTTATCAAGAAAAAAAAGATATATTCGATATGATAATAAACAAAAAAAGATCCGAGTTTAAGCCAGAAGAGGAGAGTTCCAAAACATACACGGCCACTAAAGAGAACTATCCAATAGAATCCATAAAGAAAGAAATACTCAACAAAGACATTTTTTTGAAATTCGTATTCAATAAAGACTACTCTCCTAATAAGAAAACAAGAGGAAGTAGGGAATCTGAGCCGAGAGGGGAAGAGGATGATGAAGAGTTGAATGGAGAAGAGAATTATTATGAGAACAACAAAACAAAAAGACTGATGGAAGAGATTTTCGAAGAAGACTCTGTCGAAGAAGAGGACGAAGAAGAAAGCGGTAATGATTCAAAAAATACAATCGACGAAGAGCACATTGATGACGTAGTTAAAAAAAGCAAAGGAGAAGAGGCAGAAAAAACCAGGTATGCAGGAAGTAAAGCCTCTGTTGAAGAGATAGATGCTTTAGAAAGGCCAGAATACAAGAAAGGAAAAAACCTTCTCAACAAAAAAGAAGAAACAGGCGGTTTAGAAGACAAAAAAGCCCAGTATTCAGTCAACTTAGGAAGCATAGATATCGGTATCAACATAAAGAAAAACACTCTGGGAGTCTACAAAGTGATTATCAAAAGCACAGATTCATCCATAGAGAAAGAATTGTTGATAGATCCAGAGGACACTACGACATATGGAAAAACAAGTATCTATAAAATGGGGAAAGACACGTATTTCGGAATAGAAGTGGAGTACGATGATGAGGCAGAAGAAGGAGAAATTATAAAGTTGTCCGTGGACGATTACGAAAAAAAAGAAGAAGATTAAAAACTATTCTTGAAAAGAAAAAATCAAAACAGGAATCACTCAGTCATTATCTCAATGACATCCAAATGATTAAGAACAGAGTCTTTGCCTACTGGCTTGTCAGTCCTCCTGTCTATAGCCTTGGAGAATGAGTCTCCTATGTCCGAATGAAGAGTGTAAGCCAGCTCTAAAGGAGTAGTATCATCAGAGAGCAGAAAACAATCAGGAAGAACCCTTCCGTCCTTGTCCTCCAACTTGGAAGAAGCCACAGGATGTACGGCTATGTAGTCAAGAAGAGAGAACACAGCGGTGTTCAGAACCTCCTGCACCCCTGTACCGTTGTTCTTGCTAAGAACTTCTTGTTTTATGAACTCTAAGCCTCTTCTCTGTTCCTCGTTTAAACCTCGACCGCTTTCTTCAGTTACGTTATACTCTTCTCCTCCAGGAACGTACTCTATCAGCCCTTTCTCAGAAGCCTCGCGGAGGGCAAGTTCTGACTCCGCACTGCACCCTACTATTTTATACTCGGGAAACTCCTCTTTAAGCCTCTCCAAGTTCTTCTCCGCACCGTCAACATCAATCTTGTTGGCAGCTATCATCATCGGTTTTGTCTTTATCCTTAACTCTCTTGAAAAAAGAGAGCGGTCTGACTCTGACCAGGAGGAGAGTTCTTTCTCCAAAGAGTGTTTTTTGAAAACCTCTCTCACCATCTCCTTGTCCGCTCCCATGCCGGAGAACTGCTCTGCAAGGATTTTTGTAGGGTCTCCGCCTGTCCTTACTTTTTTAACGAGTCTCTCCCAGTTCTCTTTAAGCACCTTTCTGAACCAGTGGTCGAGTTCCTCCTCTAAAAACCTGACGTCTTCTGCGGGGTCGTGGGTGGACGGCGGGACCTTCTCTCCTTTCTGATTTGTAGAGCCGGAGACGTCCACTATGTGGATTAGGGCGTCTGCCTTGTTCAAGTCGCTTAGGAACTGGGAGCCCATGCCTTCCCCCTTATAAGCGTTAGGCACCAGACCTGCGACGTCTAATAAGTTTACAGGCACGAACCTGAACCCCTTCTTTACAAAGCCTGTCCTCGGCTCTGCCTCGACTGAAAACTCCTCCGACACGTCTTTTATTCTGACAAAACCAACTGCTTCTGAAGGATTAATAGTTGTAAAAGGGTAGTCTGCTATGTCTACTTCTGCAAGAGTAGCTGACTTAAAAAAAGTGCTCTTCCCACAACTCGGCTTCCCCACTAATCCAATAATCATAACCAGTACAGAAATCGCTTAGGTTTAAAAGTTTTTTTAAAGAAAATTTAAGAGAAGAAAGAGGTTCTCACAAAATCTTACTTCAATATTTTATTTCAATCTATTTGAAAGGTATATATTTTATTTCATCTCCTTCTTTGTTATATTCTTTAATCTTTTTAGGAAATCTCAACTTCGCAACTTCAAAACCCTCTATGTTTAGGAATATGTTATAATCCTCTGAACCCTTAGCAGAATACATGGCGGAATCTGCCCTTGTTATAAACTGTTCAGAACTCTCCTGCCGGTTATACGTAGCAACTCCTATACTCAAAGAAGTATCAATTTCTATTTTATCAGAATCGTATTCTGAATTAAGTCTGGTCTCCAGAAGTTTAAGCGAGTCAGGATACTCATCATACATTCTTTTAGAGACACTCAATCCTCCACTAAAATTGGTGCGGGGGAGAAGCACGGTAAACTCATCTCCACCAACCCTATAACTGGAATCCTCGTCTTTGGACTGTTGAACCAGAAAGTCACTAAAGTGTTTCAGGACTTCATCACCTATGGTATGATTATAATTATCGTTGCAACTCTTGAAATTATCTATGTCTATGTAGAGCAGGGTTAAGTTAGTAGCCCTCTCCTCTACTGACGCTATATACTTATCTATGTCCTCTTCAAACTTTTCTCTGTTATACAGACCGGTCAACCTGTCTGTGATCTTTGAATTGTGGGATTCAGATAAGATAATGTTGGTTTTCAGGTTAAGAGTTACTGGTTTACTTATCCTTCTCAGCCGGTCTATCTCCTCATCTTTAAACTCCTCCTCACTCTGGATATTCCAGACTCCCAGAAGTTCATTATCAGTTAAAAGAGGTATTGCTATCTCTGCCTGGATGGATTCGTTGAGGTTACCTAAGGAAAAATAGTATTTTGAATTGTTCACGTCATTGACTATTTTCATTTTTCTGTCCTTTGCAGCCTTCAGACTGATTCCTGGCTGTTCTTCGCTTATAATAGGCATTTTTAGATTTTTTACAAAAGGAGTATAACCTCTGAAGTGTTTCATTCTCAGAAACCCCTCCTCTTCTCCTTCATGATATGTCAAAATAGCCATTTTAGAATACTTCTTGGAATACTTCTCATCCCACTCAGTTATTATATCCAGGGTGGACTCTAATGAAAGGTCAAGGTATAGATTTCCTGTAGCCGATTCTATCAATTTATAAAGCAATTCCTTCTCGGACTGAATTTTTTCTCTCTCTCGCAGAAGATCCTCTACTCTCTCCTCTAAATCATCATCGTCTGACATCCTAAACCACAACTCTATAAGTGCTACGTAGAAATAGTAATATATATTTAAATTTTTCGAAGAAACCTCATCCAATAAAGGAGTTCTTCAGTATCTCAAGGATAGAGGAGAAAGTTACGTCTCCGAGGTAAGGAGAGATGTATTTGATAAAGTACTTGTAGCCCATGTAGAGCAGGAGAAACTTCGAAACCTTACCTATACCGGTGTATATCATCAGGCGCAGAAAACTGTACCTCATAGCGCCTATGAAGAAAGTGAATATCTCTATGGGAAAAGGGATTATATTGCCTACTATTATCAGAAAACCGCCCGCCTTTTTCAACTTCTTCTTAAAATCTTTATACTTATCCTTCATCAGCACCTCCATAAGTTTCGAGCCGAGAAGCCAGCCTAGGAAGTAATTCACCGCCATCCCGAGAAGGTTCCCAACCAAGACCACGGAGAAGATCTGAACAAAGTAGTAATTCAGCCCGAGGTAGTAGAGGAAGATAATCTCAACAGGTAGCCCTATGAAGAACAGGGCGCCGAAGAAAGACGCGTAGAACAGTCCAAGAAGCGACCTGGCCTGGACCTCTGCCTCGATGACCTTGTAATAGTACCAAATAGTAGGATTCATAGAAAGAATCTCCAAAACTTTCTGCTTCAACCAGCCGAAAGAGAAGTAGACCGAGACAGCAACAACTATCCAGAAAGTCCACTTGAGATACTTCTTCTGCTTGTCAGAAAGGCCGCTGAAGAAGCCTCCACTCGACTTCTTGGAACCTCCTTTGCCCTTTTTTTTCCGAAGAATCGCCATAAATACTATATGGAAGGTCTACTTTAAAAAGGTTACTCTTTAACAGTTAAAGATTGCGCAGACTCAACTCTCCTAACTTCATCAAGTCGTCAACATTCAGAACTGCCACATCTTTCAAATCACCTTTCAAATCACTTTTTTATGAACAGAAAATATGCGGGTTAAAAATATGGAGGTATTGACAATTTCACTAAACGTTCTAAGCCAGCGCCCCCAACAGAAAAAGATGGGGGCACTGACAATTTCACTAAACGTTCTAAGCCAGCGCCCCCAATAGAAAAAGATGGGGGCACTGGGATTTGAACCCAGATCTGTTGGTATCGCCCAAGCAGGAAATAGAGTTTAAGTCATCGATTCTCATCTCCTCGCTCCAACTGGAGCCAACTATTCTGCCAGGTTATACTATGCCCCCTGAAACTTAGCATCTCTTTCTAAAAGATTACACCGCGGTTTTTAAAAGTATTGATTAAAACCAGAATAAGTCGGTAAGCACAGCCTGAAAACCGACAGGTTAAGAAAGGTTATTTGAAAAGCGCAGCAAATATCTCTTTAGCGAGACCTTCTCTGTCCTCGCACCTACGCACTCTCTCCGCCAGGAACTTATCTCCAATCACGTGTTCTATCCACTCTGCGAAGTCGTTACCTCCGTGGTATTCTTCAGAAAAATGGTGTTCGAAATCTTCCTGTTCTATCACCTGTAGTTCTTCAAACAACTCCTCAACACTTCTAAGAACAGAGCCGTTTTTAACATAGAACATCTTCTCCTGCTCCTCCACTGCATCGTAATCCATACAGTTCAGCCTCGAAAAAACTGTTTTATAAATCTTTTGAAAAGTTATATTAAATCCGTAACCTGGCAGGCGGTTTCTGCTAACTGAGAGATCTTTATACTTGTTTTGTATCCCTTTTTGACAGAGCCTTTTTGGTCAGGTGATAATCGTATTAACGCTTAATTCTTAACAAAAAGAAAAAAACTTATAAATAAGTGCTATTTTTCAATAGTAATAAAAGATTGTTTTGATTAAAAAAGAGTATAGAAAAAACACAGAAGTATAAAAGACAGGAGATATTATGGGAGTTAAAAAGTTACATAGCGGGAAAATAAAAGAGTGTGAACTTTTCTATGAAATTAATAGTCAGAATCTTGGTACATACATGGAAGAAGTAGAAGTGGAACTTTTAATGAAACCTCTTAAGTTTGGAGGAGGAATTTATTCTTCTGAAGTTAATCCACATTCTTATTCAAGATCTGTAGACTTTATTAAAGATGGACTTGATATAATAAAAAAACAGGTAGGAGGAGAGAGGTTGACCTATGAGAAAAAGGAGTTCAACGAAGGAGTATGCCCTAACTGCGATTATCTTGACAACCCCGACCTCATATATTTAGAGGAAAAAACAAATAGTCCAAAAGCAGTAGTAGACAAAGAGAAATTTAAAAGAATGGTCTTGAGTAGTGTAGAGCCAAACTTTCGTAATCTTGATGGAACCACCGAGGAAAATATTGAAGATTTGGAGGAGAGACTCCAGTACGCTCAGTTTGACGAAGGTATTCCTGAATGGAGATAACAAAAAGTCCTATGGAAAGAGGGATTTTTGAAAATCTAAAAAAAATATTACAAAACATTTTATACTCTGAACTATATACCTAATCTACGTACACAGAAAAAATATTTTAAAAAGAGAACAGTACAGATTATCTCCGACGCCAGTAACCGCTTACCTCAGTGCCGTCATCACGAGTAAAACCCTCCACCCATATCATCTCTTCGCCGTCTTCTCCTTTCTTGACTTTTCTGGTCTTATCATCTGTTTTAACTATCTTTATCGGTTCTTCTTTCTTCTCCTCTTCTTCTTTCTTCTTCGAAGGTTTGAAGGTGAAGAGCAGACCGAAGAGCAGTACAAGCACAAGCCCTGTCAAGCCGAGGTTCACCTGGGTGCAGTACAGACTCCAGTAGCCGAAGAACGACTTCTCTACTTTGTCCAGAACCCTTAGAGTCATCACGGGGCTGTCGGTCACACCACCTTTCTTGTCCTTGGCAGTAAAGACCACAGTGTTGTTCCCGCTGAACCCGTACTCCGGCTTCAAGACAGCCGTGTCGCCTTCTATCCGGATGCTGATGTCCGAAGGCTGACTTGCGGAGTAGTGGAGTATGTCTTTGTCAGGGTCGGAGAAATATTTTGAGAGGTTGATAGCGTAGTTGTGGTTCTGATTCCATTGGTGCACGAGAGGACTGTCTGGTTTCTGCTTGGACTCGTACAGTTTTCCGTAGTCGGGAAGTTGTACCGTTGCCAGGAGGAGCAGTACTACTAACAGGAGGGCGAGAGCAGTGGTTTTGGCCATTCTCAAGGTCTCGCTTTTGAACCTTCTGTCAAGATACTTGCCTCCGAAGAGTTTTATGCCAAGTAGTATAATAGAAGCAACGACGAGCACTGCCAACAGTGCTGACAGCCAAATACACGGTCCTAAGGCTACGTAGTCAACGTCGTAGAGCAGGTACTCTATGCCTTTTACAACGGGGTTTTTCTTGTGGAGTTTCATCTTTACAGACTCTTTGTAACTCACGCCTTCTGATTCTACTGCGGTCGGTTTGAAAGTGAACTCTCCAAGATAGTTTCCTTTCTCGTATTCTGTCAGGTTGGAAGGGGTGAGGTGTAGTACAGCCCTCTGGCCTGGGTATATCTCCATACCCTCTTCTTTGACCGTTAGGAATTCTGAGTCGAAAGAGACCCTGTATTCTCCTCCTTCGATGCCTTTGTGGGTGACTATTACAGGTATGTTCTTCTCTTCGTAGTTAAGGGATATATCGTCATCCTTCACCGCCACTCTGTACCCCGTCTCAGGTGTCAGACTGGTTATCCTTAGTTTGTCCTCTTTGGTTATCTGCGGGTATTTTACGAGGTTGGCGAAGACGGATACCTCGTAGGTCTCGTCTGTACACGGCGTCTCTGCTTCGACGTTCACGTTTTTGTTCTCGGACGGTCTCAGCATGACAGTTTTCTCTTCCAAATCGAACCAGTTCGGACCTATAGTCTTCAGGTTGTACCTCTCCTTGGTGTCTCCTTTGTTCTCAATATTGACTTTGTAGTCCTTCTTCCCGCAGACTTTCTTGTCCTCTGCGTAGTTAAGACTTATTTCGTAGTCAAAGCAGTCTCTTACGTTGGCTGTTAGTGTTCTCTCTTTCTGGATTTCGCCGTACTTTGACTCTACTATGAGTTCGGCTTTGTGCACTCCTTCGTCTCCGGGCTGTGGTTTTACTGAGAGGTTGAATCTTTTCTCCTCTTCTCCGTCAAGAGAGAGTTTTCTCACATCTGTGGATATGAAATCAGGTGCTTGGAGGAATACTGTGAAGTTGTTTGGAACGTCTATAAGGTTCTTGACTCCTACTTCGTAGGTCTCAGGGACTTCTGTGCAGAACTCTTCTTCTGTTCCTATGTCTATTCTGTGGTTGAACTGGTTTACAACGTTCAACTCTTTGACCGTCTCTTCTTCCAAGTCGTTCTTCTCAGTAAGGACTCTTACAGGTATCTTGTAGTTTCCGTAGAAACTGCAGGGCAGTTTCAACTCCGCGTTCTGGATGAGTTCCTCACCTTTCTGCAGGCGGAAGTTCTTCTTAGAGATGTCTACGTATTCGTTGAAACTCCCAAAATCCAGGCTGTAAGTGTCTGAGAAGCCCGCAACATTCTTCACGTGGATGTCGAGCGGGACGTCGGTGCACAGGTTTGTACTGTTTGCTCCGAGTTCTGCCTGGAGTTGAATGTTCTGGCACTTCGCGACCTCGGCGGTTCTGGACAGGGTTTTCTCTCTGCCAAAAGAAGACCTTATTTGGACGTTGTAGTTGTACTTGCCAGCTTTACCGCAAGGGACGTTCACATACGCCCGGACTTTTTTCTGTTCGCCT
>CAYSOY010000024.1:721-12890 GCA_964432865.1 uncultured Methanosarcinales archaeon | reverse complement strand
AGTAAACCTCCGAGGCATATACTTTGAACTGATGAAGAAATTAGAAGAAACAGGCCTTCTTACAGAAGAGAATTATGAAGAAGTAGTTGAATATTTATTTTCTCATATCCGAAAGGAGATAATAGAACAGATAGAAGAATTAGAAGAAGCAGGACTGATAACGAAAAAGAACCGCAAAGCAATAATAGAAACTCTCCTTGGAAACAAAAAACAAGCAGAAAAAATAGAACCATACATAGAAGACTGGACCAACTTCAGAAACTTTTTAAGAATAGCAATAACAATCAAATCAGAACCACTATTAGAAAAAATCCTAATGAAAACAAGCAAAAACCCGCCATCCAGCAACATCGACTACGAACGCCTAATACCAATGCTAAGACAACTCATCCTCAAAGGACAAAAAACCCTAAAAGGAAAAAAACTATGGCTACTCAAACAAATCTCCAACAAACTACCCTGGGGCAACATAGCAAGAATCAGACAACTCGCAATAGACCTCCAACAAATCTCGCCACAACAGTTCAGAACACTAAGACAAACAATACACAACAGACCCACAACCAAAATACAAAAAATCATAGAAGCACTAAACAAACACCTAAACGGAGAAAACATAAAAGACTACTG
Source organism: uncultured Methanosarcinales archaeon (assembly GCA_964432865.1). Lineage (GTDB taxonomy): Archaea > Nanobdellota > Nanobdellia > Woesearchaeales > UBA525 > CAYSOY01. Next base: position 12,260 of record CAYSOY010000024.1, on the reverse strand, counting down.
CAGAAAAAACAACATAAAACTACAAAACAACCAAATAATAGAAAACCAACAAACACTACTAAACCTCACCGAAATAAACAAACTCAACGAAGACGACAAAGAAGAAGTTAAAAGAATAACCGAAGACCTAATAGAAGCCTTCAACCAAAACATACAAGACATACAAACAACAGACATAGAACAAATAAACAAAGAAATTGCAGACCAACTACAAACAATACAAACCAGAATAAAACAAGAAAAAGACATACTACAACACATAGGAAAAACCAAAGAAAAAATACACAAAGAACTCAAAAAAGACCTCAACGAAGAAGAACAAACCCTACTCCACAGACTAAACCAAATCCTAAAAACAATAGAACAACTAAGAACAGAAGAAATAAAAACCATACAAAACCAAAAACAACTCAAAAACGCAGCAAAAAAAACACTCAGCACAATCCAAAGCATAAAAACAGAAGGCATACCCGACCAACTACTAACAAAAAAAATAACAAACGCCTCCAAACTAATCAACACATACCTCGTAAAAAACAACAGAATAAAACTACTAAAAGCCACAGACCAAATAGACGAATTCCAAAAACAATTCATAAACGAACACATAGAACACTACAAAGAAAAACTAACCAAAATCGGAAAAAGCAATAAAGAAGCCTACCAAACATTAGCACCTATGCACAAAGAAGGACCAATCCACATACTCACCGAACTAACAAAAGAAATAAAACCATAAACACAAAAAAACCTAACAGAAAAAGAAAAAAAACAACTCGAAAAATACAAAGAACACAAAAACTTCATGAAATTCCACAAAGCCTCCAAGAAAACACGAGACCTAACAGAAAAAGAACAAAAAGAACTCGAAACAACAGGAGAGATAATGAAGTGGCGACAAAAAAAACGACAAGAAAAAACAAAAGAAGAACAAGAATAAAAAAAGATCAGACAAGCAAACAATGGATAAAAAGAATGCAAAAACAAAAAGAAACTAAACATCTCCTTCACTTCTATAACCAAGCAGTATACAGAGTAAACTTTTTAAAAAGAGGTCCTATTCCGAAGACTGATGCCGGATAAACACGTAATAAAAACATCTTTTAGGAAAAACCCCAACATAGGGCTGTACGCCTACCCTACACAGAAGTATCTTCTCGTAGGAACAAAGATAAATCAGAAGATATCAGAAAAACTCAAAGAAGTGTTCGATCTGGAGATTACAAAGCAGAAAGTGGCGGGGACCGAACTCACAGGGGTCTTCCTTGCAGGAAACAGCAACAACCTGTTAGCCCCAGCTATAATGTTCGAGCACGAAGTTGAAGAACTCAAAAAAATAGAGAAGAACGTCTACGTATTTGACACAAAAGAGACCTGCTTGGGTAACAACATATTGGCAAATGACAAAGGAGGTGTGATAAGCACAGAGTTTACTAAAGATGAGAAAGAACTTATAGAGGAACACCTCGGAGTAAAGTGCAAGAGAATGGACATCGGCGGAACAAAAACCCCTGGCTCTGTAGGTGTAATAAGAGGAGATAAATGCGTCCTCCACAGAGAAGCGTCCGAAGAAGAGAAGGAAGAAGTGGAAGAAGTCCTTGGGTTAAAAGCGGTCAGAGGCTCTGTAAACATGGGCTCTCCATACATAAGCTCCGGCGTGATAGTCAACAACAGAGGTCTTGCCGTCGGCGACTCGTCGGGCGGACCGGAGATAACCCACTTGGATGAGAGTTTAGGATTCTTAGAAATAGAAGAAGAAAGAGGAGGCGAAGAAAATGACTGATAAAAAAAGAGAAAAAGATGAGAAAGACGGACGAAAGAAAAAAAGAAACAGAAAAAAGAAAAGACCAGGAGTAGATATAAAAAAGTCCCAGCATAAAGAACAAGAAGAAGACTATCAGAAAAAGTACATGGATTACAAACAGATGGAAGAACAAGAAAGAGAGACCCGAAACTATCTTAACAGAATGAAGAGCCAGTTGAAAGAAGCAGAGTTAATGGTAGAGGCAATCGACGATTTCAAAGATGTAGAAGAAGGAAGCGACATACTTGTTTCACTGGGGGATGGAATATTCGCAGAAGCAGAACTCAAGAACAACCAAACCCTAAAAGTCAACGTAGGAGAAGGAGCAGTAGTAGAGAAAACTATAGAGGAAGCCAAAGAACTAATAGAAGAACAGATAGAAGAACTCCAAGAAGCAAGAAAGAAAGGAGAAAAAAAGCATAAAGAGATTATAAAGAAGATGAACGTCATTGAGAAAGAAGTCATGAACAGAGAAGAATAGAGTTCAAAAGAGAGAAAGGAGCGGGGAGAAAGATAAGGATGTTCAAAAAGCTCAAGGAGAAACTGACAGACGGGATAAACAAACTCACCAAAGAGACTGAGAAAAGAATAGACGAGCCCGAGAAGGAAAACAAAGAGGAAGAAGAAAAAGACAGCGAAGAAAAGAAGAAGCCTGAGAAAAAAGTTCTGGGAAAAATTAAGGACAAGATTACAAAAAAGGAGATATCAGAGGAGGAGTTCGAAGATATTTTCTGGGAGTTGGAGAAGTCCCTCCTCGAAAACAACGTAGCGGTGGAGGTCATAGAGAAGATCAAGAATGACCTGACAGAAGAGTTGACCAGTAAAAGAATAACCAGAACAGCAGTCAAGGAAACAGTAGAGAACTCCCTGAAAAAGAGTCTGAAAGAAGTTCTTACCACGAAGAGTTTTGACCTGGAAGAAGACATAGAAAAGAAAAAAAGAAGAACAAAAAACAAAGAGGAAGATTTTGAACCGTACGTGATAGTCTTCTTAGGGGTCAACGGGAGCGGGAAGACCACTACTCTGGCAAAAATTGCGTGGAGACTCCAGAAAAAAGGGCTCTCAACAGTACTGGCAGCGTCTGACACTTTCAGAGCAGCGAGCATAGACCAACTCAAGAAACACGCAGACAACCTCGAAGCAAAAATGATAAGCCACGACTACGGCAGTGACCCCGCAGCGGTCGCGTTCGACGCAGTCAAACACGCAAGAGCCAACGAGAAAGACGTTGTTCTTATAGACACCGCCGGTCGCCTGCACAGCGACACAAACCTCATGGAAGAACTCAAAAAAGTGATCAAGGTAAATAACCCCGACGCAAAGATATTCGTAGGGGAGAGTGTCACGGGGAACGACTGTATAGAACAGGCTAAAGAGTTTAACAACGCGGTAGGCATAGATGCAACCGTGCTCACAAAAGTGGACGTTGATGAGAAAGGAGGAGCCGCGCTCTCAATAAGCCAGGTTGTCCAGAAACCGATAATATACATAGGGACGGGGCAGGACTACGAAGACCTAAAAGAATTTGACAAGGAAGAGGTTATTAAGAAATTAGGAGTATAAGAAAGTAGGAGTATAAAAGATTATTTCTTTATGCAACTGACTCCGGTTGTTTGATTGTTTAACTGTTGATTGCTTAACTAATTGTTTAAATTATTTAACTCTGCCGTCTTCTATGTCCTCAACTTTTATGCTCTCAACACCGCTGTCAGTTCTTACTTTTACTTCTTCTCCCTCTGCCATGAATCTGCCCTCTTCTACATAAAGGTCTACTTTTGAGAACTCTTCTATCGAAAGAGTTCTACTCACCTCACCGTCTTTTTCAGAAAGTGTTTGGCTTCCGTCTTTCTTCATTACGCCGATAGGATCCCCGGGGCTACCTCCCGGGTGTAAAACTTCTACTCTATCTTCTTCTCCTTCTACTGCAAGAAGCATTCCTTCACTTACAACTCCTCTTATCTCTGCCTGCTCTAAGTTCTTCAGAAAGACCACTTTCATCCCCAGAAGTTCTTCTTCCTCGTAGTGAGGGACCAACCCTGAAACTATCTGTACAGGCTCCTCTCCGCCTATGTCAACTTCCTCCACGTAGAGGTTGTCCGCGTCTGTGTGTTTCGCAACGCCGACTATTTCTCCAACGACCAGGTCGAGGTCGGAGAAGGAGACAGCCTCATCTTCTTCAACTTCTTCTTCAGCTTCTGATTCTTTGCCGGAATACTTCTTCTCCAACTCCTCGATTCTCTCTTTACTCACCTTCTCAAACAGCACCTCAAACTTGTTTATAATATGAGGTACTTCTATGTTCATCCTGCCCAGGTCCTCTAATCCTCTCATATCAAGGTTGGAGTAGAGAAACATTTCCTTGGTGGATTCAGGTATGTACGGGGAGAGCAGAAGACCCAAGTCTCTTACCAGATTCAGAAGAACGTATAGAATCGTCTGTGCCCGTATATCGTTCTTCCCTTTCTCTGCCTCCACAAACTCCCAAGGCTCCTCTCTCTGAAAGTAAGTGTTGCCTTTTTTTGAAAGACTCATAATTCTTTCCAAAGCAGATTTCAATTCGACTTTCTCAAACGACTCAACAATCTCTTTCTCTTCCTCGATTACTTCTTTCCAGAACTCTTTGTCCTCTTCTCCCAACTCAACGTCTGTTATACTGCTGTCAAAGTATCTCTCTATGAAAGAGAGCGTCCTATTGACTAAGTTTCCGAAATTTGCTATCAACTCCCTATTCACACTCTCTCTAAAACCCTCCCATTTAAAAACCGTGTCTGAAGTTTCCGGCCGGACAGAGAGGAGATAATACCGGTAGAGGTCCGCGTCGAGGCCGGAGTCCATGGCGTCGTCGCCGAACAGACCAACATTACGCGATTTGGAGAATTTTCCCCCTTCGTAGTTCAAGTACTCGGTGCTGTTTATGTGATGAAGCATTGTGAAGTCGTCGTCTGCGCCGAGAAGAGTCGCGGGGAAGAAGAGTGTATGGAAAGGGATGTTGTCCTTGGCCATGAATTGATAGAGGTCCACACCTTCAGGGTTCAGCCACCACTCCCTCCAGGAATCGGGCAGGGCATTCTTTGTTATCGAGATATATCCTATCGGAGCGTCGAACCAGACATAGAAAACATTATTTTCAAAACCTTCTTTTGGAACAGAGACCCCCCAGTCCAAGTCTCTTGTTATAGACCTCGGCTCAAGCCCTTCTTCAAACCAGCCTTCGGTGGTTTTAACCGCGTTTTTTGTCCAGAATCCATCCTCGCTTCTTTCACCAGCCCAATTTTCCAATTCGGATTGGAGTTTGTCCAGGCACAAGAAGAGTTGTTGGGATGACTTGATCACAGGGGTTGAACTGCACATCTTGCACAGAGGATCTTCCAGTTCTTCGGAGCTGAGGAGTTTACCACAACTCTCACACTGATCCCCTCTTGCCTCTTCGTATCCGCAGTGAGGGCAAGTCCCTTCCACGAATCTGTCCGCGAGGAATTTATCGCACTCCTCACAAAATGTCTGGTCGACTTCTTTCTCCTCTATATAGCCGTTCTCATCCAGTTCTGTAAATAAGTTCTGTGTTGTCGAGACGTGCTCTTCAGTGCTGGTTCTTCCAAACCTCTCAAAATCTATGTTGAACCACTCGTAGATCTCTTTATGTATATTGTAATACTTGTCACATATCTTCTCCGGCGTTGTGTTCTCCTCCAAGGCTTTCGTCTCTGTGGCTGTTCCGTGCTCGTCCGCACCGCAGATGTAGATGGTGTTGTAGCCCGCCAGTTCTGAATACCTGGCAAACACGTCCGCACTGAGAACTGAACCAATGATGTTGCCCAGGTGGGGGATGTTATTAACATAGGGCAGAGCGCTCGTTATCAATCTTTTTTTAGAATCTGAAGAGAAAGTAAATTCCTCTATTTCTACGCCGTCTTCGAAGCAACTGCTACCAGAAGTTTCTCTGTCCGATGTCTTATTTCTGCTCTTTTCGAAGAGAATCACCACTTATTATTTGCTTTATCAGTTACCAACTTAATTTATTCTTCTGCGTTCTTCTTTTCTTCAAGTTTCTCCAGGAACCTGTCTGGTACTTTCATCTTCTTTGTTAATCCTAGTCTTTCACCGCATCCGTCGCACTTCCAGACGTATGCCTTCTTGCCGTACCAACTTCTTCTCTTGTACTCAGTTTCGGCTTCTCCTTCGTGTCCGCAGTAAGGACATTCGTACTTTACCTGGACCACGACTTTCTTCTCGTGTTCGTCCACAGGTTCTTCATATCCGCACTCAGGGCAGACATACTCCTTTGCTCTTCTGCTCGGCTTCTCCATAAGACCTCAGGACATTCTATTCTGTAAGCCCAGCCTCTTGCTTTCCCTGCTCCTTGAGTAAAAGCTCTTCTGGTGTGATACAAGCACTCCTCCATACTCTCTGGTTCTTTAAAACTCATTGGAAAACACCTTGTCAGAGATATTTAACAACCGCTTATTATAAATTTTTTGATTTCACCGAGTGGCCGGTTCTTTTTCAGAAGCAGAGTTGGCACTTTCTCAGACCCGCCTTGGACGACACTTTTACCTTGTTCTCCTCTTTTATGTTCTCTGCACAGGGACAATAGACTTCTGAATTCCTCGACCTAACCGGCAGTTCGTCCTCGTCTTTACTCAATCGCTTCTTCAACTTCTTGTTCTCAAAAGAGTAGTCCACGTGTTTGTTTCGGAAGACAAGGTTGCACTTCTTGCAGAAATATCCGAAATTGGAGTCTCCTTTGACGTCCGCCTCGCAGATAGGGCATCCTTTCCTGACAGTTGCCATAACTGAATAACCTGTTTGAATTTATATAAAACTTGCGATTGGAATGTTAAGATACCTCAATCTTTAATTTTTGTAACAGAAACTTACTGCCGGTCTCTCATCAGCCCCCTGAATGTTTTTCAAAGAAGTCCTGGAAGTCTATCTTGGCCTTTTCTTCCATATCGTTCCTGGCTAATGCTACAACTCTTGAAGAAGAGTGTTCGTCGAGGAAAGAGTAGTTCTCCAGTTCTGAAAGAACTTTTTCAGAGAAACTTTTTACTTCATCATGTAGGGGCATGTTCTCCTTCTTCATTCTTTTCCGAGAGTCTCCGAGGAACATATATCCTTTCAACTCTACAAAGTCTGGTTTTCCTTTATTTATCATAGATGCGTACATTTCAGGATTCTTCATGTTTTTATTCTTTATCAAGGTTATTCTTAAACATGTCCTGTCATCTCTTTCTGAAATAATTTTCAGACTTCTCTGAAACCTCTCCTCTGAGTCTTCGAATAAAGGGATACTTATCTCTTCTCTCAATTCCTTTGTAGGAGCATCTATACTTAGATATAACTGTGTAACGTTTGGCAATGATTTCAACTTATCAGGGTATTGGCCATTAGAGACTAAGAAGGTAGATACTTTTTTTTCATGGCATAACTCTATGAATTTATTTATTCTAGGATATAGTATCGGTTCTCCTGTCAGAGACAAAGCGACGTGTTTAATATTTTTAGATCGTTCCAAAGCATCTTTATCAACACCATCGTATCCCTTGAAACCGACAAGCAAGGATTTCTGCTCTTCTTCAGCCCTTTCAAAGATTAACTCAGGAGGATCTATTTTGTAAGGCCACTCGTCGTCTCTTAAAAGCTTGGACTTGTGACTTCTCCAACAATATTTACATCTGTTGGCACAGTTGAATGATGTAGTGAGTTGCATGCATTGTTCAGAGTTTATACCATAAAACTTCGACTTGTAACAGGAACCCTCTCCTCTAATAGACTTCTTTGTCCACCCGCATATCTTTACAGCTGAGTGTTCGCCTATGATTCTATACTGCTGTTTTTCAAGATTCTCCTTCTCTTCTTTTGAAAGCGAACTCATCCTGCCCGTGGTGTTTCTGGAACTATTTAATAAACTTACGGGTTTTATTCAAGGTTTTTTAACATCTCTTATTTCCTACTGTACAAATATGTTTATAAAAATGTCTATAAAAAACCTGTGCGAAGCCAGTAAGTTTTAAAAAGATTCACGAATTCTGAACTGGAAGAGTTTAAGAGTTTGTTCGGAGGTGCGGTTTATGAAACCAGTAGTTATAGTAAACTTCAAAACCTATAAAAAAGGAACAGGAGAAAGAGCGTTGAAACTCGCCAAGGTATGCAACAGGGTAGCCGAGGAGTTCAAAGCGGATGTAAGGCTGGCTGTTCAGCCGACAGATATCAGAACTGTGAACAGAGCAGTAAACATCCCCGTATACGCGCAAAGCCTCGACCCTATAACCTTCGGGTCGAACACGGGCGGTCTCCTACCCGAAGCACTCAAAGAAGCAGGAGCAGAAGGAACACTTCTGAACCATTCAGAATGCCGTAAAGAGTTCGGAACAGTAGAGAAGTCTATTCAAAGATGTAAAGAGGTCGATCTGAAGGCAGTGATATGTGCTCCGAACGCAGAGGAAGGAGAGAAACTTTCAGAACTGAACCCGGAGTACACAGCTGTAGAACCTCCTGAACTGATAGGCGGGGATACCTCTGTAAGCACAGCGAAGCCTGGACTGATTGAAGAATCAGTCAAAAGGTCAAGTTCGCCTTTGCTGGTAGGTGCAGGGGTAAAGAACCGGGAGGACGTGCGGACCGCTTTAGAACTCGGAGCAGAGGGCGTGCTTATAGCGTCAGGAGTTATCAAAGCAGATGAGCCGTTAGGAGTCCTCAAGAACTTGACCCAGAAGTAACTTCTTCTTTTCCGAGAGTTCACTCAACATTCACATAGAATCTTAGAGGGGAGCCGTAGTTGTTATACTGGCTTGGACCACCTGCATCTGTCGGCTTAGACTGGATGTTTATCTTGAAGATGTGTTGTCCGGAAGACGCAGTTTTGGGAACTGAGACCTGCACTGACTTGAAAACCCTCTTGTTGTTCTCCAGAGGGAAAGCAGAGGTGTCGTAGAGAACCCACTCGTTAGCACTACCGCTTTTTTTAGAAATCTTGATTTTAAAGTTTGCCTTCTCCCCCAGTTTGTTGACAACGCCCACGCCTATCATTCCATTTTCTTCTCTCTCGAGGTCTACATTCGAAGGCACTACTCCAAGTCGTTCTTTCAGAAGTTCACTTCTCAGCCGGTTCTTTATAGTATCATCTATCTTTCCCTTTAAAGACTTGCCTGTCTGGACCATGTTGAAGAAAAAAACCAGGCCTGCTCCGAGCATAACGATTGCAAGAATCATCATTACAAGAGTGTTTATTGAAAGAGCTACACCTTTTTTTGAAGATTTTTTTCCTTTCATATTCATAGTCTCAGACACTTCGAAGTTTATAATTACTACTCGTACAATTCATAATAATCTTACTGCATCTGGCTTATCTGCTGACATGATACTCTCTGAGAAGTATTACTGTAAAGACCATAAGTAGTAAAGCTCCTCCCAACAGCACTGCAAGGCCGTACCAGAATGTATCGGCCCAGGATATCATCTTATAGAAGCCGTAAGCCATCAAGCCCACACCGAGCCACAGAAACTTGTCCAAGACCAGTTTCAATATCTCGAACTCTTCCTCTCTGTTCATCTTTTTCTTCTTCTTTGCCATTATATCATCCTTCTGTTCTTCTGTACTTGTTTCTCTTTCTTGATCTGACTATCAACTCCTATACAACATTTACAAAAAATGTCTTAGAGGCATAAATTTCATCAGAATCACTATTTTTTAGCTTTATCTTATAAAGCGCGGTTCCACTGATTTCTTGAGCAGTCAACTTTATAGGTATAACAGATACATCGGTTACACCTAACGTTTGCTCATCACTGGAATACATACTCTTTATGTTCAAGTCCGAACTACTTCCTCCTGTTCCTCCTGTTTCTGGCTGAGTTATCTCAATAGAGAAAGTCAGGTCTTGTTCAAGCTGGTTCTTCACCCCTATAGCTATAGTTTTAGACTCACCTTTCTGAAGAGTGATATCATTGCTGGGAAAACTCAACTTCTTGTCACTTGTCCGTAGATTGTCAAGTATCTGTTGCTTGACTTGGTCCGTTACAGTCGTTCCAGTACTACCCATGTTCTTAAAAGTACTTCTTATAAAACCTATTCCCAAGCCGAGAAGTATCATAGCCATTACAAGGATTACAATAGCGTTGATGCTCAAGTTGAGTGACGCCTTTTTAGAAAACTTTATGCCCATATTCTGTTCTACACCTCAACTTTTCCACATTACCTCTTTTTCAACAAAACTAATAACTAAAACAAGCATTTATAAATGTTACGGTCTTTAGTAACTTTGGTAATATTCAATCATATGAATAGAAATTATTAATTGAACAGGTTAACAGAAGAAAAAATATCTAAGCAAGAGAACCATATACATACATTATCTTTTAACACCAGTCATCGGAAGATTTATAAAGAAACAAGCGCCACTCCTAACCCAGAATGGTAGATATTGAGAGAGACGAAGAGAACCTTACAAAGTACGAGAAAGCCAGAATCATAAGTTCGAGAGCGTTACAGATAAGCCAGGGCTCACCTCTACTGAAAGAGTTTGATGAGGAAGAGTTGGAGGAGTTAAAGTACGACCCCGTGAAGATTGCGAAAGAAGAGTTCAAAGAAGGGCTTATCCCGATAGGAATAAAAAGGGAACTGCCCGCCGAATAAATTTCTCAACCCGCCGATATTCTATCGAGAAGTGTCAAGCAAAGAATTAAACAAAAACTTTTAAAAACAGCGCAGGGCAATAAACAACTGATATTTTATGAGCCACAAAAAAGACACAAAAGGTATAACTGTAAAGAAAGAGGAGAACATGCCTGAATGGTACAACCAGGTAGTTCAGAAAGCAGAGTTAGCAGAACATTCTACTGTGAAAGGATGCCTCGTGCTGAGACCAAGAGGATACGACCTCTGGCAGGCAATAGTTGACTTCTTCAACAGAATAATAAGAGAAGAGTACAACGTGAGAAACGCTTATTTCCCCTTGTTCATACCAGAATCCTTCTTCCGAAAAGAATCCGACCACGCAGAAGGGTTCAACCCAGAAGTAGCGTGGATTGAGAAGAAAGAAGGTGATGAGAGCGAAAAACTTGCACTGAGACCTACTTCCGAAACAATAATCTACGACTCGTACAGCAGATGGGTGAGGAGTTGGAGAGACCTCCCTCTAAAAATAAACCAGTGGGCTAACGTGGTGAGGTGGGAGACCAAGGACTGCAAGGCGTTTATAAGAAGCAGAGAGTTCTTGTGGCAGGAAGGACACTGCGCCTATGAGACAGAAGAAGAGTGTAAAGAAGAGACATTATCGTACATGAAGGAGTACAGAAAAGTGGCTGAAGAGTTGATGGCAGTTCCGGTCATTATGGGAAGGAAAACTTCGATTGAGAAGTTCGCAGGAGCCGAAGAAACCTACGGAATCGAGAGTTTCATGCCCGACGGCAAAGCCATACAGATGGGCACTTCACACAACCTCGGACAGACTTTCTCAAAAGCTTTCGACATAACCTATCAGAACAGAGAGGGCGAGAAGAAGTATCCCTGGCAGAACAGCTGGGGTATCAGTTGGAGAATGATAGGCGCCATGATAATGACTCACTCCGACAACAAAGGACTGGTGATACCTCCTAAGATGGCTCGCAGAAAAGTAGTCATAATCCCTATTAGAAGAGGCGATATGGAGAAAGAAGTGTTGGAAAAATGCAGTGAGGTAGAAGAGAAACTCTCAGAGCAGGAAGCATTCGTAGATGACACGGACTACACCCCTG
>CAYSOY010000024.1:0-711 GCA_964432865.1 uncultured Methanosarcinales archaeon | reverse complement strand
CCCTGGGTGGAAGTACGCAGAGTATGAACTAAGAGGCGTACCCATACGAGTAGAGATAGGTCCGAGGGAACTGGAGAACAGCGAGGCTGTAGTAGTAAGAAGGGACACGGGAGAGAAAGAGAAGGTAGGTTTTGGAAAACTCAAAGGAAGAATAGAAGACGAACTCTCCTCAATGCAGGAAAACCTCCTCTCAGAAGCCAGGAAGAAGATGGAAGAGATGGTTGTGAAGACCTCTGACAAGAAAGAGTTTGACAAGGCTATTGAAAATAAGAAAGTTGTTCTCACAAGCCACTGCGACGGCGACGAGTGCGAACTCGAAATAAAGGAGAGAACCTCCGCGACCACGAGAAGCATTCCTTTGGAAGATGAAAAACCTGACTCAAATAGTTGTTTCAACTGCGGGAAAGAAGCCGAGATAAAAGTCTACTTTGCCAGGGCGTATTGAAGTGCTTAAGTATTAAATTACTCTAATATTTATGATTCTAAAATTTACCACTTCTAATTAAAATCTTGATCTCGACAACTCTCTATTAACTCTTTTATCTTCTCCTTTAAGACAAGTTTTTTATTGGAGAAAAGTCAAGGAAGAGGCAGAATCAACAAGTTTCATAGAATAGTAATCAAGGATTAAAAGTAATAAAAATAATAAGGATTAAAAATTAAAGATAAAAAAAATAAAAAAATTGTTAAGAGGTATCAGCCGGTTACACC
>CAYSOY010000023.1:3790-12987 GCA_964432865.1 uncultured Methanosarcinales archaeon | reverse complement strand
GCGCTCGACGACCTCGAAGAGATAGTTATAAACAGCCATGAAGAGCCGGTATGGGTATACCACAAAGGCTATGGCTGGCTGAAGACAAACATTTACATCCCCAGCGAGCACAGAATAAGACATTTCTCAACAATCATAGGTAGAGGAGTAGGCAAAGAGATAACCAACCTCAACCCCCTTATGGACGCCCACTTAAAAACAGGCGACAGAGTCAACGCAACCCTACAGCCCATCTCCACGGAGGGAAACACGATTACTATAAGAAAGTTTGCCAAAGACCCCTGGACCATCACCAAGTTCCTGAGTAACAACACAATTGATCCCAACGCCGCAGCCTTCATCTGGCTCGCCATAGAGAACGAACTCTCCATGCTTATCTCCGGAGGTACAGGCTCTGGAAAAACAAGCATGCTGAACGTAGTAAGCAACTTCTTCCCAGCCAACCAGAGAATAATCTCGATAGAGGACACGCGGGAGTTGACCCTGCCGGAGAACCTCCACTGGGTGCCTCTTGAGACCAGAATGGCGAACCCTGAAGGAAAAGGCGGAGTCTCCATGCTCGACCTTATGGTAAACAGTTTGAGGATGAGGCCTGACAGGATACTTGTTGGAGAGATAAGGAAGAAGAAAGAAGCAGAGGTCATGCTTGAAGCGATGCATACCGGGCACTCCGTATACGCTACCATCCACGCAAACACCAGCGCAGAAGTAATAACTCGTCTCACAAACCCTCCCATCGACATACCCAAACAGATGGTGTCAAGCGTCACTATGATAGTAGTTCAGAACAGGAATCGTAGAACAGGCAAGAGAAGAACACTGCAGATAGCAGAGGTTCTCCCTACTGGCGACGCCAAGGTGTTGATGAGGCACAACGCTCAGACAGACGAGATAGAGACGGTGGCGGAGTCAGAAGTGGTCATGGACAAGATATCCCTCTACACAGGGATGACCAGAGAAGAGATAGAGAAAGATCTCACAGAAAAAGTGAATCTTCTGAAGAAATTTGAAGAGAACAACATAACTGACGTGGACGAGTTAGGACTCCTAATATCCAAGTACTACAACGACGACCTCACACCTGAAGACATTGAGAACTTTTCGCAGAGGGGTTAAACTGCTTCCTACCGCAGTACAGCACAGACGGCGTGGGGGAAGGACAGAATAATAATCAATAATTTATAATGATTAATAATATTAAAACTGAAGATTAATAATTAAGAAAAAATACTATAATTACTATAAAGATAAGCATGGGATTGTTCAAGAGAATAGCAAGGCGTTATCCGAACTTGAAGAAGAAACTTCGCATGGCCAGGCTTCAGAAAACACCTGAGCAGTACTTAAAGGAGAAAATACTCGGCGCTCTGATGCTCTCACTCTTCCTCACCATCGGAGTCTACATGCTCTCTACGGCCCTGGATTTTACGCCTTGGTCGGCTCTTCTGACATTCATTGTCACTTTCTTCCTGCTCTACCAGTTCCTCATCAGGACGGTAGACGTGAAGATAAAGAAGTTGGCAAAGGAGATTGACAGAGAGGTTCTTTTTGCAGGCAGGTATCTGCTTGTGAAACTCCACTCGGGCAAGCCACTGATGAACGCGTTGAACGAAGCGTCGAAGAGTTACGGAATCGCGAACCAGCAGTTCAAGAGAATAGTCAAGGACATAGAACTCGGGACGCCTATTGAGGAGGCACTGGCAAAGGCGAGCAGGTACAGCCCGTCCGAGAAGATGAGAAGGATACTCTTCCAGATATCCAACTCTCTAAAGATAGGAGTCGACGTCACGAACTTCCTGGAGTCTATCCTGGAGGAGATAGCCGAGGAGCAGTTGATAGAAATACAGAGTTACGGCAAGAAACTGAGCAGTGTGACCATGTTCTACATGCTTCTTGCAATAATAGTCCCCAGCCTGGGAATCACGATATTCATAACTGTAATAAGTCTAATCAACATACAGATCGACATGACTCTCTTCTCTGTTATAGTATTCATACTCGCGGTACTGCAGTTTATTTTCATTACAGTATTCAAGGCCATAAGACCAAACGTCAACATATAAGATTAGGAGTCAGAATAATAAGTAATATCAGTAATAAGAATAAAGAATAGGTAATAAGGATGGCAGAGAAAAAACATAGGTGGGTTTAATGGAAGACTTTTTGTATCTGAAGAAGTTCGGAAAAGCATTCATCCCGAAGAAGATAAGACCTCATCTTAGAGAGTACCTTCTGAAAGCAGGGGTGGAGAGCGTGCCGTACAAGGTCTTCGGAGCCTTCTTCTGGATATCAACTGTACTGACGTATTTCATCTACATCACCTTGTTTTATCCGTGGCTGAAAGGAACAAACACCTTCCTCTTCGGCATCTACACATTCACCGCGTGGGTCGGTGTGGAACTACTGCTTGTTCTGATATCAGGAGGTATAACCTACTTCTATTTCAACATCAAAATATACAAGAGGACGAAAGAGTTGGAGGAGAAACTCCCCGACTACCTGACACTTGTCTCCACCAATCTCAAAGGAGGAATGGCTTTTGAAGAAGCGCTCTGGAACGCTATCAGACCGGAGTTCGGAATCCTCGCAAAAGAGATAGGCCTGGTTTCTAAAAAAGTCATGACGGGGAGAGAGATGGAGGACGTTCTCGAAGAATTCGCAAAGAAATACGACTCGCCCATTCTGAAAAGGTCTTTGAACCTTCTGATAGGCGAGGTTTCCTCGGGCGGAGAGATAGCCGATGTTCTGGACAGGATAATAGACAATTTGAAGAAGACAAAGACTCTGAAGAAGGAGATGGCTTCATCCACGCTGACGTACATGATATTTATAGGAGCGCTCGTAGCAGTTATCTCTCCGGTGCTCTTCGCCCTCTCCTTCCAGTTGTTCCAGATAATAAGCGGGTTCATGGGAACCGTGGCTTCGAACATAGGCTCAGCCCAAGGGATGTCCTTCAACTTAGAAGCTCCTCAGGTCGACTACGGAGACTTTAAACTCTTCTCAGCGATGTCCATAACAGTAATTTCCGTGTTCTCATCTATGATAATATCTATAATAGAGAAAGGCGATATAAAAGGGGGTCTGAAATACATACCTGTGTTCTTAGTAGTATCCCTCCTTGTGTACTTTATCTCGTCCGCTCTTCTCAGCGCGGTCTTTTCAGGGATGGCCCTGGGGTAAAAAGAGGAAAACCAGAGAGCATACTTCTCTCTGCACTACACATTGATTCCAAAGATCTATTACTGCAAAGTATAGGCTATATTGTCATAGAACACGAATTCAGAACTCAGTCAAGCATCTCTATCTCTATCTGAAGACCTTCAGGAATCGGCACTTTCATCACCAAGCGGAGAGCTCTTTCGTCCAATCCGAGGTCGATGAGCCGTTTGTGAATCCTCATCTCATACCTCTCCCAAGAAGCTTTCCCCTCACCGTCGGGGCTTTTACGAGTAGTGACTTTTAGAACTTTTCTCGGCAGTGGAATAGGTCCCTTCATGTCAACGCCGGTCCTCTCAACTATCTCTTCTATGTAGTCGCAGACCTCGTTCACTTTATTTATATCCGTACTTGCTATCTTTATCCTTGCTTTTCTTGCCATAATCTACACCTATTCCGTCATGGCAACCTACTAGATTACCATAACTGCCTTTATACAAACAATGACCTTTCAGATCGTTTTTTGAAAAAAATAAATGAAATACTGAAAAATAGAGATCGAACTGTTAAGAGAGTAGAAAGGAGAGTCTTCTCCTGCACTTCTACTTCCTTATTACTCCATCTCTTTCTCATCCAAGTCTATGCACATCCCCGCAGCTACTGTAGACCCACTGTCTCTCACAGCAAAACTTGAGAGTTGAGGGATATTCTCTTTCTTCTCAATAACCAGTGGCTGTACAGGGACGAGGTTGACTATCGCCGCGTCTCCGTTCTTCACGAAGTCAGGGTTCTCTTCAAGGACTTCGCCTGTTGACGGGTCGAGTTTCTTCTCGATCTTCTCAACCCTGCACGCTATCTGAGCTGTGTGGATGTGGAACACAGGAGTGTACCCTGCGGTAATGACAGACGGGTGGTTCAGAACCACTATCTGTGCTTTGAAAGACTCTGCCACTGTTGGGATGTTGTCCGGATGCCCCAGAACGTCTCCTCTGGCAATATCCTTCTTACCGATTCCGCTTACTGACAAGCCGACGTTATCGCCTGGCTCTGCCTTCGGAATCTCTTCGTGATGCATCTCGATAGTCTTACATTTTCCTGAAACGCCTTTTCCTTCTCTTCCAGGCACGACTTCGATCTTGTCATTCGGCTCCAGCACGCCTGTCTCTACTCTTCCGACAGGCACGACGCCTATACCTGTAATGTTGTACACGTCCTGGATAGGCATTCTCAGAGGGAGATCTATCGGTTTCTCCGGCTCATCGAAGTTATCCATTATGTTCAATAGAGTCGATCCGTCGTACCATGAAAGGTTGTCTGACTTTTCAACTACGTTGTCTCCTTTCAAAGATGCTATCGGAACGAATGGGACCTCGTCAGGGTTGAACCCTATGTTCTTCAACAGGTCTGTGGTTTCGTCTTTTACCTCTTTGTACCTGCTCTCAGAGTAGTCTTTGAGATCCATCTTGTTTACGGCTACGACCAACTGCTCAACACCGAGCACTTTGCACAGATACGCGTGTTCCTTGGTCTGAGCGCTTACTCCGTCGTTGGCATCTACTACTAAAACCCCGGCGTCTGCCTGGCTTGCACCGGTAATCATGTTCTTAATAAAGTCTTTGTGCCCCGGAGCGTCTATAATTGTGAAGTTGTAGTTGTCCGTCTCAAACTTCTTGTGCGCAAGGTCTATTGTTACGCCTCTCTCCTGCTCTTCTTTCAGATTGTCCATCACGAAGGCGAACTCAAAGCCTGACTTTCCTACTTCATCGGCTTTGTCTTTCAACTTTCTCAGAGCCTGCTCCGAGATGTTTTCTGTGTCGAACAGAATTCTTCCTACTGTTGTCGACTTACCGTGGTCTACATGTCCCACGAATACAAGATTTATGTGTGGTTTCTCTTTTCCCATTTTACCTCCTCACGATTCTTTTATTCTTATTTTTTTATTCTTATTTTCTACTTTAATATTCTGTTGCTGTCTCTTCATTTTTTAACAGTTGTTTGCTATTATACGCTTCTATATTACTCTTAAGGAAACTTGTAGGTTTTATAAAACTTATGGTTATGCGCGTGTGTACCCTATCATTTTTTTTTGAAAACCTATTCTTTGTTCAGGAGTCAGAGAGAGTTTCTTGTTTATTCTCCTTCGCTGAGACCCTTCCTGTTCCTAATCTCCTCCTTCACGTCGCTCTGGAGTTCGTCCGGCAGTTTAGCAAAGTACTGGTCCATAAGTGAACTTGTTCCTCTCCCGCCGGTAGCGGACCTTAGGTCTGATGAGAGACCGAACATCTCTCTTACAGGAAGTTTTCCTATAACCGTCACGGCTCCGCCTTCCTGCTCCATGTCGAGGAGTTGTCCTCTCTTGTTGCTGATGAGTTTGGAAATCTCTCCCATGTACTCCGAAGGGGCTTCAAACCTCAGTTTTTGAATAGGCTCGAAAATCATCGGGTGAGCGTGCTCTATCGCTCCCTTAATAGCGTCTCTCAGAGCGGGATACATCTGCGACGGGCCTCTGTGTATAGCGTCTTCGTGGAGTTTCGCGTCTTGAAGCCGAACTACCGTGTTGATGCATGGCTCTTTCGCAAGCGGTCCTCCATCCATGACTTCTTCGAATATGTCACAGACCATCTCCATAATCTCCTCCAGTTGCACAATACCTCTCGTGCTGTCTATTAGTACGTTCCCTCTCTTTATACTTTTGACTTTCTTTGCGTCGTCTTTCTCCAATCCGTACTTGGAGAGTTTCTCTATTGTCTCTTTGTGCTTCTTCTTAACTCTTCTCTCCTTTATCTTGTCCTCTTTCAGCGCTTTGCGGAGGTCTTTTGGCATCGGTTCTACTGTAAAGAATATCTTGTTGTGTTTGTTCGGAGTTTTCCCCATAACTTCAGGGCTGGAACTCAGGATTGACTCTCTGTAGACTACTACCGGTGGGCTGGTAGTTATGTCCACGTCTTTCTCTTTTTTTATCCTGTTCTCCACGATTTCCAGGTGTAGTTCTCCCATCCCTGAGATGAGGTGTTCGCCTGTCTCCTGGTTGATATCCACCTCTATAGACGGGTCTTCTTTGCCTATCTGTACGAGGACGTCGATGAGTTTGGGGAGGTCGCTTGGCTTCTTCGCTTCTATCGCCTTGGTGACTACTGGTTCGAAGAGGTGTTTTATCTCTTCGAACGGCTGTTCCTTCTCCAGAGTCACTGTCTCTCCGGGATAAGCTCCGCTCAGCCCTCCGATTCCTATTATGTTGCCTGCCGGGGCTTCGTCGACTATTGCACGCTTTGCTCCGTTGTAGACGTATACCTGCTGTGTCCTGACGTTCTGCTTCGCCTGGTTCATGTAGACGTTCATCCCTTTCTCCATTGTACCTGAGTAGAGTCTTCCGGCGGCTATCTCTCCTGCTTGTGGGTCCACTACTACCTTGGTGACTACGAAGGCGGGCTGGCCGTCGGGGTCGCAGTTCACCAGCGACTTCCCAAGAGGGCTCTCCAACTCCCCGTTCCATATCTTTGGGATTCTGTACTGAGATGCTTCTTTCGGGTCCGGGTGGTGTTTTATCACCGCGTCTAAGAAGACTTCGTGCAGAGGCGCTTTCTTGCAGAGTTTCTTCCATTTTTCAGAGCCGGACTGGTAGGCGTCTATGACCTCTTTGAACGAGATATTCTTTTTATTCATGTAGTCTATGGACATCGCCCACTTGTGCAGGGCGCTTCCGAAGCAGACGCTTCCGTCCTTGACGTTTGTCTGCCACTTCTCTCCGTATTCCTCCTCTGCGATTTTTTTGATAAGTTTATTCAGGTGATTGATTATATCTGTGAATTTTTCCTTCATCTCTTCAGGACCGAGTTTCAGTTCTTTTATCAGCCTGTCCACCTTGTTTATGAATAGTATTGGCTTGACTCTTTCCTTCAGGGCTTGTCTCAGCACGGTTTCGGTCTGAGGCATTATCCCTTCGCTTGCATCGCATAGCACCACGGCTCCGTCTACTGCTCTCATAGCTCTCGTAACGTCTCCTCCGAAGTCTACGTGCCCCGGGGTATCTATGAGGTTTATTAGGAACTCTTTGTCGTCGACGTCGTGTACCATGCTCACGGAGGCCGAGTCTATTGTTATACCTCTCTCTGTCTCGTCTTCGTGGAAGTCCAACTGTAGTGCTTCGCCTGCGAGTTCTTCAGACATCATCCCCGCTCCTGCGAGTAGGTTGTCTGATAGTGTTGTCTTTCCGTGATCTATGTGAGCACATATTGCTATGTTTCTTATCTGCTCGGGTTTGTCCATCAATCTCTTCACTTTTTCAACCATCTTTGCCATTGTACCACCTTAAATATAATATGTGTCGTCTGCTTGTTCAACTTCTTACGTGCTGGTCGTGTACTGTTTCGTAACTGTGCATCTCTTCTTCCTCAAACCATAACTCCAACTCTTCTTCTGCTTCTTCTTTCTCTGCTGATGCATGGATGAGGTTCTTGACACCTATGTTTTTCTTGTCTGCGTGCTGGTAACTCACGTGGGCGTAGTCTCCTCTTATCGTCCCTGCTTCGGCGTTCTTCGGCTCCGTCTCACCTACCAGTTTCCTTACGTTCTTCACTGCTTCGACTCCTTCAACAGCCATCGCCACTACAGGACCCATAGTGATCATATCTTCTAACTGTTTGTAAAACTCTTTATCTAAGTGTTCTTCGTAGTGCTTTTTTGAAAAGTCTTCGTCTATCCAGACCATCTTCATCCCGACTATCTTAAAACCTGCTTTTTCGAACCTGTTGATTATCTCTCCCATGAAACACCTCTGTACAGCGTCGGGTTTCAACAGGACAAGAGTTCTTTCAATCATCTTTAACACGCTCTTTTTATTCTTTGTTCTCTTTCTTGGATTTCTTCTTGGCTGCGAGTCTCATCTTCTTTGCCTCTTTTGCTTCTTCCGTCCACTCGGCTTCGCGGGGTTTCCTCCCGAGTTTTATCATATTCTTCTCGCACTTTCCTGAGCAGAAGTTGTATATCTTTGCGTCTTTCATGACGTACTTTTTTCCCGCTCTGAACTCTTCTCCGCAGAAGTCGCATTTCTTCATCTTCTTACACCTGTGCTTATCTTCTTCCTCCGCTTTTCAACGCCTTTGCTTCTATCTCTGTCTCTCTGAGCATCAGTACATCTCCTTCCTGGACAGGTCCTTTCACGTTCCTTCTTATAATTTTGTTCTTGTCTCTTCCTTTCAGAATCTTGCACCGGACCTGCGTTGCTTCCCCTTTTGTTCCCGTCCTGCCCATGACCTCTTCTACTTTGGCAGGGTACGCTTCGGAGAAGTTGACTCCTTTTCCGGACTTCTTCTTTTTCTTTGCCATAGTTCCACTCTCTTAATTGTATATTTTTTATGATTAGTCTTTCTTCTGCTTGTAACTCTTTATCGTGCTCTTCGCCTCTCCAGGTTCGGTGACCGCTACTGCTACTGTATCTACGGGGAGGCCTGCTGCTGCGCCAAGTTCTTCCTTGCTTTTTACTTCTCCGTGCTTTATTCCTTTCTCGTCTGCGAGTATCGGCAGATGCATCATTAGTTCTTTTGGGCTCACGTCCTGGGCTATTGCCACGAACTCTGCTTCTCCTCTCTCAAGAGCCTTAGTAACTTCGTTGGTTCCTTTTTTTATGCTACCTGTCTTCCTCGCTGCTTCAACGATTTCCAATACTTTATCACTCATTTTTATATACCTCCGTTACATACATGCTTTGTCTCTAACTATTTTTTTAGGAGAATAAACTCCTCATTCAGCCCCGAAAAGGGCTTCATCAATCATCGGTATTAAAACGTAGGTATGGAAGGATTTAAAAAGGTTATGGTTGGATTCTGGGATTCTGGAATACCATACTTATATTAGTTTTATATTATCTATTATATTTATCAGTAACTTTCAGTAACTTTTTTAAACCAACACATAGTTTGAGAGTAAACAGAACAGAGATCGCATCCGCTCAAACAGAGTTTGTGGGCGCGCTCTCGTCTTTTACGCCGAGATCGCATCCGCTCAAACAGAGTTTGTGGGCGCGCTCTCGTCTTTTACGCCGA
>CAYSOY010000023.1:0-3690 GCA_964432865.1 uncultured Methanosarcinales archaeon | reverse complement strand
GATCGCATCCTTAAAAACGGTAGAGGTTTTTGGGCGCGCTCTCGTCTTTTACGCCGAGATCGCATAATCTGGTATTGCGCAAGCCTGGAAGCCTGCGTTGGTTCGGAAGAAAATTCCGTCTGCAGGTAAAGACAGCTTGTCCCGTTAAGGGATTGTGGGTTCGAATCCCACTCTCGGCGTCACACTCCACTTTCTACACAAAAAACTACTTCTCAATCCACTCAATAAATAGCAAGGAATGCGGTATGGCTAATAACTGCTTGTTAACCCAAAAAAGAAGGAATGAATGCGGATGAGGGGATTCGAACCCCTAACCTCCAGATCGCTCGCCAGGAATTAAGTCATCACCTCTCGGCTCATCACTCATGGATATGAGTCTGGCGCTCTGACCATTAAACTACATCCGCGTATTTAGTTTTTTCTGTTTTTCTTTCTTGGTTAAACTCTTCTTTTTTATAAATGTTTTTTTATATCTGAAGCAGTTTTTTCCAGCGGCTCTTCAGGCTCTTTGTTCGGCCAAGATTCCAGTCCATCCCTTTTGTATCGAGGGATTACGTGGAAGTGGGTATGTTCTATCTCTTGGCCTGCTACTTCTCCATTGTTCTGTCCAAGGTTAATACCGTCCGCTCCCATACTCTTCTTCAAAGCTTTCATGACATCCTTGGTAATCTTGAAGAACTCCGAGCCGAGTTTTTCTTGGAACTCCATCAGTGTCTTGCTGTGTTCTTTTGGAACTATCAACGTGTGACCTCTGTTTATTGGTTGGATGTCTAAGAACGCTGTGAAGTTCTCTGTCTCGGCTATTTTCTCACAGTCTACTTCTCCTTCGACTATTTTGCAGAACAGACAGTCGTTCATCTTCTATCACCTCATCTCTTTGAAACTCCGTTACTTTTATAAATAATTCGATTTGTTCTTTTCTGTGGCCTGGGCGAGTAGTTCAACTTGGTAGAACACTCCGCTGGCAGCGGAGAGGCCACGGGTTCGAATCCCGTCTCGTCCATTTTTTTATCTTTTTCTGTTCTCCCTAACAGTTTTTTCTCTTTTTGCCAGTCTGTTCAAAAACTTTTTAAATTCTGAGTTTAGAAAGTAGTTCATGGTTGAGAAAGATCCCTCTAAGATGAGCGCTGAGGAGATAAGAAAAGAGCAGAAGAAGAACTGCCCTTTCTGCAAGATAATAGACGGCGAGGTCGAGGGGAAAGTTGTCTACGAAGATGACAAAGTTATAGCTCTTCTTGACATAAGACCTGCTGTTGAGGGGCACATACTGGTGCTTCCAAAGGAGCACTACGCTCGGATGTTTGTCCTCCCCCCGGAGTTGTTCAAGCACCTATTTGCCAAGGCTGGTGAGTTGGCAAAGGCTGTGAAAGATGCTTCCACGAGTTTCAGGAGTTCGATCTTCATAGCGGGAGGCGCGGCTGCCGGTCAGCAGAGCCCACACTTCCTGCTTCACGTTATCCCCAGAAGTAGTGGGGACGGTCTTTCGCAACTCGACGTAGAGCCTGGCGGTGAGGACCAAGAGGAGATCGTCTCTGTGGTAAAGAAGAACTTAGGAGCGATGATGAAGAAGCACGTGTCGAAGGAAGACCCTGGTTTTTTGAAAGAGAAGACTGTCGGCGGTGGCGGAGAAGCAGAAAGAGAGGCGCCCGCCAAACCCAGAAAAGAAAAAGGTAGGGAAGGCGCTGTTTCTCAGGACCAGTTGGACTACATCGTGCAGTTCTTGGAGCAGAACCCTCAGTTGAAAGAACTTCTTATTAACAAGCCAGACCACGTTAAGAAACTGGCGGAGTCTGATTCGAGAATAAATAAGATTTTTGAAGGCATAGACCTGGATGAGTTCTCTAAACAGCTGAGCAGACAACAAAGCAAAGGAGAAACCGGTGCGGGTGGATCGGATGAGTTTCAGAAACCGAGTGACCAGACCCCACTCGAATCCGCTTCTCAACCCGGCACTGCCGGACGAAGCGCGGAGACAGGTGCATCCGGGAAAGATTCAGATTTGGAGAAGGTCCCGCTAGCGCAGAACTTGTCGGACGACGAACTCTACAGGTTTGTAGAGTCAAAGAAGAAACTGAAGAAGCTGATGCTTGAAGACCCGCAGACCCTCTTGGATGTGGTCCCGCAGAGGCCCAGGCTGAAGAGATTTTTCAAAAACTCTGACCCGAGAAAGGTTATCAGAAGGTATCTTACTATCAAGAAAAGAAAAGAGAGCGCCGGTGGAAGAGGAGGTATAGAAGACAGGATATGAATATAAATAATACTTAAGTATTGATGAGAATCTAGAGAATATAAGATCAGATGAGCAGGTCGAGGTTGAAAGATGACAAAGAAAGAAGTTGTGTACGAGGACAGGGTTGCCAGGGCAGTAATGCCTGAGAAAGGATTGACAAAAGGACACGTAGTTGTAGAGCCTCGCAGAGAGGTCTCCAGCATAGAGGACCTGCCGGGAGAGATAAGATCTCACCTCTTCTACATCGCGAGTTACTCAGCCACTGTTCTTTTTGAATCTCTTGACGCCGATGGAACCAACATCGTACTGAATGAAGGCGGGAGTGATGGCGAGGGTTTGAGACTTGATGTCGTCGCCAGGTACGAGGATGACTCTATAGACTTCTTGTGGGACTCTGAACAAGCCAGCCCTGAGTCTCTCTCCGAGATGCAGTCTAAGTTAAAGAAGGAGACGTTCTACATCGATGAAGAGGAAGACCAAGATAGGAGTGAGCCAGGCGGAGGCAGAGACTCGCCGAGAGAACACGACGACAAAGGCGAGAGCGGTGTGGAAGATGCAGAAGCAGAGGATGAGTACCTGGTAAAGCAGTTGAAAAGAGTGCCTTAGATTACCTTAACCCCTTAACTCTTAAGAATTGTTTGTTAAATTGTTTGTTACTGGTTCAGCTCATTGCAGGAGCACCTCGAGGTTTATCTCGAAGTAGAATTTTATTATCAGAAAAGCAACGTACGCTATTAGGAAAGTCGGGGTGAAAGGAATGCCTTCTTTTACCATAACCTCCTCCACACTGCTCTCTTTCAGTTCTTCTATCTCATCTTCGGTGACTCCGAGGCTGTCTGAGCCTCCTATGACGACTTCTTCTGTTTTTTCTTCTATGGTTATCTTCTCATCCAGCCAGTCGCCTGGTCTTAGTTTCTCAACGGAGCGCTCTTCCACCATGCAGGTGTCTTCTACTGCTTTTACAGAGAGCCACAGCCAGAATGATAAGTAAGTAAAAACGGCCAGCCCTATAACCATAGGAAGTACGAACACTGTTTCTGGGTAGAAGATAGATATAACTGTGCCTGCCAGGAGAAGAACGATTATTGTTGAGAGAATAACGGTTCTTGTCTTCAGAATTTTCTCCTCCTCCAGTATGTTTTTCACCCTGTCTATGAACGCCCCCCGGTTTTTTACAATCAGGAAGAAAAACCATGCAAGCCCGTAGAACCCTCCTATGAGGAAGGAGAGCAGGAGGAACGTTACGAAGTCGTAACTACCCAGCCAAAGCCCGAGGAGGCTCCCCGCTGCCATCACGAGTTTACTGTCGCCCCCACCCCACTGCTTTGTGTAGAACATGACCACGCCGATGAGGTATCCTGCTACCAGCCCTGCAACGGCGTAGGCTATGTATGTGTAGTCGAGTAGAGCGACGGAGTAGATCAGCCCGGAGCCGAGCCCGAATATAATCATGGAGGAGT
>CAYSOY010000022.1:493-13682 GCA_964432865.1 uncultured Methanosarcinales archaeon | reverse complement strand
GTGAAGCCTTTTGGGAAAAAGAAAGGCAAGTATGCTCCTTCAGTAGCAATAGATTACTTCTTGAACAGAGGGAGCTCTATAGATCCGAGAAAAGAGTTTCCTTTAAAGTTAAGTCTGAGGAACAGAAACCAGCTCAACATAAAAGATATGAATGTGACAATCGACGCCGGTCTATTCTCGAGAAGAGATGTCGTGGACTTGAAAGGTCTTCAAGAGAAGACAAGGGAGTACGTTTTTAAAATCGACGACCAGCAGAAGCCCGGAACCTACGATCTCAACATCCGCTTGGATCTGAAGAACGAAACAACTCCTGTAAACCAATTGAAGAAAAAATACAAGGTAAAGTCCTACAAAGATATCGACGTAGAGAAGGAGAAGTCAGGTTTCTTATTCAAGACCACTACGCGTTACACCGTGATCAACAATGGGAACACGGTTGACGAATCCGAAGTGAAGGAGAGAACAAACTTTTTCAAAGACTGGTTCTCAGAGACCTCCCCGGTCGTAGAACCTGAGATGAGAGAGGAGGAGAAGTATTACGTCTGGGCAGCGGAACTGAAGCCGGGAGAAAGTTTCACAGCAGAAGCAACTACCAGTTACAGAATCCCCGTATTTGTTCTCATAGCGGTGCTTCTTGGAGGAGTACTTTACTATGTTTTCAGAAGCCCTGTCACCCTGGTAAAAGAGGTTGTCTCCGTGAAAAAGACCGGTGAGGAAGGCGTTAGGAAGATAAAAGTTCGTCTGTTCGTTAAAAACCGTTCGAGGAACGTAGTTCAAGGGGTTCGCTTGATGGATAAACTGCCGAAGATTGTCAATCTGGAGGAGAGAAAACAACTCGGAACCTTGAACCCTGATTCTGTCTCAAAGGCCGCCGATTCAGGAAAAATTGTGAAGTGGAACCTGGAAGTGCTGGAGCCGTACGAGGAGAGAGTTGTCGTCTACACCGTCACTTCAAAACTCCACATCCTTGGAAAACTTGTCCTCCCGCATGCAAAGGTCAAGTTCGAGACTTCGGCAGGAAAAGAGAAACTTGTTTTCAGCAACAATGTAAATATAGAGAAGTAGAGGCAGAGATAAGAAGAAGGGGGTAAGCAGAGAGAAGAAAAGTCAGTTCTTTTTTCTCCAAACTATTTCAAAACTTTTATTAATGAGTTCTTCCTTTAGTCTATCAAGGGGGTTGAATTGTCTGAAACAAAGATAAGTTACGAGTACTTATTCGATACTTTAAGGAAGGAGAAGAACACAGACGAGATTCAGAGTATTGATAAGGATATCTATAGCGCGATACACGACTATCTACTCGAGAAGCAGAGAGAATTGAGAAAAATTAAGGGAGACCAAGGTGAAGACTCTTCCGAGTACGAGAAGAAAAGAGTTTATTTTAGAAACGTCAAAAAGGTAGTAAGGGAATTATACGAGAAGAGAGAAAGAAAGATTCTCTCACTTGCCGTGGACAAGACAAGGATTGATTCCAATATAATAGACACCACGAATCTTCTGGAGAGCGAGAAAGAGTTCTTTGAGAAAACGACCTCTCTTTTAAAATCTCAGAAGCACTCTTCCATCGGAGAAATTCTCTCTTTGAAAAGCAACGGAGTCGAGAAGACAAAGGTGAGTTCTTCGGAAAGTCTGGGCGGTTCTGACCCAGTCAGTGATACAAGCGCCCCTAAGCCTTCGACAGATAAAGGTGAAAAGGAGGAGGACAAGTCAAAAAACAGTAGCA
Organism: uncultured Methanosarcinales archaeon; assembly: GCA_964432865.1. Taxonomy (GTDB): domain Archaea; phylum Nanobdellota; class Nanobdellia; order Woesearchaeales; family UBA525; genus CAYSOY01. Next base: position 11,959 of record CAYSOY010000022.1, on the reverse strand, counting down.
GAGAGCAGAGCGGTGAGAAAAGAACACCAGGCGAAGAAGACGACAAAAAGAAGGAAACCAACATCAAGCAACAGTCTGCGAAGGATTCCACAGGCAAGAACAGTAGTTCGAAAGAAGGTTCTCCGCAGGAAAGTTCAAACAGTATCTCTCATGAAAAAGTCAAGGTCAAATTCATATCTTCTGTACCTGAATTCCTCGGTCCTGAATTAGAGAGTTACGGCCCTTTTGAAGAAGGCGAGTCGAGTTCACTACCTGCAGAAGTAGTGGAGATACTCTCAAAGAAAGGTAGGGTTGAAAAGATTGCGGAGACAAACAGTTGAGAAAGAAGGTGTCAATTTCTACTCTTTTTCAGGCTCTCTCAACAATTCTTTAAGAAGACTCTCTGCCCTTTGTACTGTACTTCAAGGACGTCTCCCGATTTGCATTCATCGTGGAAAAACAGTTTGCACGTGTATCCTCTTTCTATCTCTCCTTTTATATGACAGCCTTTCTGCTCCTTTTCTTTGTTCTTAAGAAGAGTAAAATTTTTTGAGTCGTAGACCTCCGTTCCTTTGTTCTTTAGTATTACAAAACCCTCTCCTTCTTTTTCTTCGTACCGTCTGAACTCCTCTTCTTTGAACTCTTTCAACTCCAACGCGGGCTTCACGCATTTCCTGCTGAACTTCTCTATGTTGGAACTGGACGCTCGGCAGGGGATATCAAGTTCTTTTAACAGCAGACTTATATCTCTCGTAAGTTCTTCCACTTTCTCTCTTTTCGAACTGATTATCTTGTTCTGTGAGTAGAAGAAGATAGTTGTGAATAAAAACAGTATCGTCGTCAGGATGAATACCACTTTTAAATCTACTTCCATACATATCTGATAATACTTGATGTTTATATAGTTTTTGCTATTGAGACCTCTTTTTTTGCTTCTCCGTCCTTGTCTGTTCCAAACCACAGCAAGAGTTGTTAATCTTCCGGAGCAGATGTCAAATCTCCATTCTTCTCGTCAGAATTTCGAATTTTTCTTAAAAACTTTCTTTAAAAATAGCTGACTAAAATGTATCAAAGAAAAAAAAAGTAGAGAATCACGAGGTGCTAAAAAAATGAGCAAAGGAGAAAAAGATGAAAAAGGAGATACAATCGATGAAAGAGCGATGGGAGGAGAAAGGGTAGAGAGCCAAGTTCAAAGAGAAGTAACACAAAGTAATGAAAAAGAAGAGGCGATCCCGGAACTGGACAGCGAGTTAGAACGTAAACTTTCCAAAGTGCTGGCCTATTTGCACGAGGAGTCAGTTACGAAGAGTGAATACATAAAAGAGAAGCACGAAAGATATTTGAGAAAAAACCCTGAAAGAATAAAAAATCTGGAGCAGAGGATGAAGGACGAAGATTTTGAAGTCAACTCCTACCTGATGGAGAGAGCAGATGAAGCTTCAAAAAGAATAGAAAAAGAAATAAGAGAAATAAAAAACAGAATGGGTATCAAAAAACCTCCAAAGCCCAGCAGAAATGAAGTGAAGGATGAGGCGCTCAACCAAGCCAGTTTCTTAGAGAACAAAGTCTATCAACTTCTCGGCTTCGTCTACAAGAAATTCCAGAACAAGTACGGCGAGAAACTCTTGGAGAACTACGGAACCGAAGCAAGAAGAAAATTAAAGAAGGAAAGAGAAAAGTATCAGAAAAGCACAACAGGAAAGAAAAATAAAGGCAGAGACATGAAGAAAATATGGGAGAAGAAAGAGAGACTGGCTGACGAAGTAGACGAGTTAAGAGAAGAGTCCAACAAACTCTACAACCACTTTTCTGAGTTGAAAAGCAGGAAAGACGAATACAAATCCGAGATAAAGAAGAAAGAGAAGGATAGAGAAAAACTGGAGACGTCGCCAGAAGACCACCAACAGCAGATAATAACAATAAACTCGGAGATAGACAAACTCAAGAGAGAGAAAGAGAGAGCAAGGTACGAGATGAGAAAGATAAACTCCAAATACAAAACCAAAGGGAAGATAATCTTTAACAAAATAAACAGTTTGGAGATGCTGATGAATATAGATCAGTGCGGAGAGATAAGCCAGACTGGCAACGAGAAGTACCTGAGATCTGAACTTGAGACTCTGAAAGTGGCAAAGCAGACTATAGAGGTTGAAAAAGAGTATCAGAAAAAAATGGAGAAACAGGAAGGCAAGAATTACAAAGGAGGAACGGACACACTTGTAGATGAAGTGAAGAGTATTACAGACAAGCCCAGATACTCTTCATCCACGCAGAACTTCGTGGACAAGATGGAGAGTATGAAAGAGAAAGGAAATGAGAAAGAGGACCACGAGATGGAGAAAGAGATGGAGGACTTCCACGACGCTATAAACACCTCTTTCTACTAAAATTTTTTATTTTTTTCTTTTTTTTACCTCTAAAAAACTCAAGGGAATGAAGTAAGAGAAGTGATAGAAATGTCCACAAAGAACATAAGAAAAATAAGCAAGGAGAACATCAAGAAAGGAGAGAAGATAGGGAAAAACTGTCTGAAGAAGTTTTCAAGTCTTTTCTCAGGGAAGAGCCGGGTAGAAGAGAAAGCAAAAGAGTTTCTGGAGAGATACAGCACCGCCACTCTGGCGATACAGAAACTCATACTGGAAGAAGATGAGAAAAGTCAGAGTAGTGATGATATAGATCGTGAATTCAGAGACATCTACGCCACTTACATAGCCTCGGACCTCATGGACGGAAGAAGAAACAAAGGTTTGTCCTTCAACAACCTTGTTTTTAATAAGGAAAGCAAAGGCGTGCGGAAAAGAGTTTTCGACATAGCCTCTCAGATAATCCCTTCCTACGTGGAGAGAGAAGAGTCCAGGACAGAGAACCTTGAAAACATGACAAAAAACTATTTTAACTCGTTGAAGAAAGAGACTGCGAAGAGAGCAGGCGATGACGAGTTCGGTTTGGAGAAGAATTTTTTCTACAAGAACCCGCTCAGTTACGAGGGAAGAGTATACTCTGGCATGGTCTCGGAGTCGGAGCTGGAGAGAGAAGAAGCAGGTGATGACTTGAGTCTGGAACAGTTTGGAGGGTATAAAGAGAGTGTGGACTTGGTACAGAATCTTATAAGGAGAGTGGAGAACTTTGAGAAAGCGGTCAAGATACAGGAGAGCCCCGTTTCCGGTGGGGTATTGCTCTACGGACCGCCGGGCTGTGGAAAGACCCGCTTAGCAAAGACAATCGCTTCAACAAGTAGCCTCCCCTTCTACAAGATAAGAGGGAGCGACATCGGCTCTACTTATACAGATGGGTCTATGCTGAAACTGAACAAGAAGTTGGAGGGGATATATCAGAACATAGAGAAGGGTAGAGAGGACGGAGCGATAATCTTCTACGATGAGATAGACGGTCTTGTCGCCGGGCACAGAGATAACAAAGAGGATAACAAGAGGCTTACAACGCTTCTTCAGACTTTGGAGGAGAGCAGGCAGTATGATAAAGTTATAAACGTTCTGGCTACGAATAAGAGGAGGGAACTCCCGGAAAGCTTGGTGAGAAGTGGCAGAATAAAACATGAGATAGAGATCGGTCTGCCCAACGCTGAAGACAGAAAAGAGATATTCAAGATACATCTGAAAAAAGCCAACAACTACTCTCTCAAAAACTTAGGGGAGAAGATAATAACTGACTACGACTTAGAAGAACTGGGCGCTGCCAGTAAGGGGCTTTCAGGAGCCGACATCGCGGAGTACGTGGTAAAAGAGGCGAAGGACAGGGCTACTGACTTGTACCTCACAGCGGGCAGAGTGACTCCTATCAGGCAGGATTATCTTTTGGGGAAGATCGAGGAGAAGAAAGATGAGAAGATGCCGAAGAAGAACTATGCTTGACTCAACGCTTGACTCAACTATTGATTTAAATATAGAAAAATAAAAAACAGCCCTGGTGAGGGGCTGAAAAAATTCCGAAGGTGTTTTTTCTTTCAACAAAGGTGGTAGCGGTCAATTTCAGTTATTGAGTTACTGTTCTTTTCCACTCAATACTTTAATTATACTTTCAGTGTTCTGTTCTTGTTAGAGGAGAGAAACTCTTTCTCTTCCTCTTTCAGTCTCATCCCTGACTTTTTTTCAAACATGCTGACTCTCTTCTCTTCGCCTTCAACACTTATTTCTTCCATCTCTATCACTCCTCCTTTCTCTCTTCAGCTCTCCCTGACTATTTTTTAATACTTCTTTTCTCTGACTGGCCTCTTGCCTTCTTCTGCCTATATTATATCTTATCAGAACTTTTATAAATACTCTATGAAAAGAACATAAAGAACGGAAATTCATAACTTTTATAAGAACACCCAAGAATTTATTAGTTATCAACAGGGAGTAAAAGCAACTAACACAGAGGTAAGATACAGAGGGATTGGTATGAGCCGTTTTATATACAGCCCCGCGTGGTTTTTTGGAAAAGACATCTTCATAGATGTACTTTCAGTCATAGTGCTTCTGCTGATAGCTTACTTCAGTTATAGATTCTACTCTCTCAGCCGGGAGAAAAAATACGCTTTCTTCTCTACTTCCTACCTTGTAATAGCGCTCTCTTTCATCTTTAAAATAATCACTAACTTTAGTGCGTACTACAACACCCAGCAGATAAGAGAGGTGAAGAGATTTGTTGTAAAAACAGTCAGTGCTTCCGGCCCTACGCTTTTCAACGTCACTTACTTCTTCCACCGCCTGCTATTGCTCCTTGGCCTCTACTTCTTGTACAAAACTCTGGATAGAGAGCAAGCTACAGCGGACAACATATTCATAATCTTCTTCATCCTCTTGACAACCTACTTCAGCACCTCTGCCTACTTCGTCTTCCACCTTACTTCTCTGATGATACTCATGGCTGTCTCGTGGAGGTACTACGTGTTATACAAGGCGAGGGGGAACGAAAACACCAAGAGGTTATATCAGAGTTTCTCCATAATCGCGGTGAGCAGTTTAGTCTTTATATTTGTCAATCTGAGCAAGAAACTCTACGTGGTAGCAGAAACGATACAGTTGGTGGGTTTCCTGTTGCTTCTCTATACTTTCATAAAGGTAATGATTCATGGGAAAGAAGAAAAGAAACCGAATGCAGATAATTAACGACATGCTCTCTGCCATAAGGAATAAAGGTGGTCGCATAAAGCAGACTCACCTGATGTACAAAGCCAACCTCTCCCACACTTTGATGATGAAGTACTTGAAAGAACTCAAGGGGAACGACCTCGTGGAGAAGGAGACAGAGGGCAACAACAAATTCTTTTTGATAACTCAGAAAGGTCTTGATTTCCTGGAGAAGTTCGAACAGATGAACGAGTTCAAAGAAAGTTTTGGTCTGTGAGTTTTGATAACTCTTTCTTCTGGTGACTCATAACGGATTCGTACCCGGTGATTGTCTCTGTCGAAACTTCTAATCACAAAATTTATAAATATTTTCTCCTGGTATTAGTGTATGGGAGAAAGAGTTGAGGAGAATAAGAGGTCTAAACCTTCTCGGGAAGAATCTGGAACCGGTTCTAACAATAACTACTCGGACAACTCAGAAGTCAAGAAGAACTCCGCCACCTCCGGCAACGACGCCCCCTCAGGCGAGGCAGAACATTCTGAGAGAGGTCAAGAGGGACAGAATTTTCTTTCAGAAGAGCCGATCAGTACGGAGAAAGCCGTACTCGTAGGTTCTCTCCTATTTGTTCTCTTCCTGGCTCTGATATCTGCGGTTCAGACGGACTCGGCAGTATTCTACCCCATCATAGGATTTTCACCGCTGATGCTCTCAATAATAACTATGCTCTTAATTATAGACAGAGGCTTCAAAGGGTTCGTCTTCTGGAGTCTTCCCTTTCTGTACTCACTTCTCTTCTTCATAGTAGGCGGGATAGAGTTTTTGGGACTCGACAAGCAGATGGATATCCCTTCTTTGACTTCTATAAACATCTTCCTCGGAATATTTCTCCTTGCAGGGCTGAGCCTTCTTGAGTTCAAGGAGTTTTTGAAGGTGAGCAGTGAGGCCTCTGAAGAAGATTTTGACCTGGAGGAGAGTATTGACTCGGTGGAGGATAGGTGCAAGGCAATGAACTTTGCAATCGGCAGGGTTTACAGCAAGTATCACGGCGGAACTGAGAAGATGAGGAAGAGGATAAAGATTCCGAAAGACCTCTACAACGAGTTCAACGAGATAAGCGAAGAAAACTTTGAGGAGAATAAAGAGGAAGCGCTGGTGTTGATAAAGAAGATTCGCAAGAGACTGTCTCTTCTTACAAAAAAAGAGAAGGAGATCTTTGGAGAGCAGTGGAAAGAACTCGAAGACCTCGAGAGAGACGAAGGCGGAGAGAGTAAAGTCCTGGAGGTCCTCAAGAGGAATGATAAGGACCCTGTGGATGTATACTACTTGGCTCTTACCAAGTCAACTGAAAAGATTATGAAAGAACTGAGGAAATTGTGACCTTACACCTTTCTGATTGTTTAAAAGATGAGACTAAGAATTCTGTCCTTCAGAGTTGTTGTCAGAACCCGCTTCACCTTCTCTTTCTGTAGTGAATAGTCGAGAGTCGGATACTTTGAAAAAGCCGGCTCTGGTGCCTGCGTCGAGCCACCCGTGGGCGTAATTCAATGCTCCGAACGCCCTAACCACGTCGCCTTCTTCTCTGAAATACTCTGCGTCTTTGTAGTATCTCAAAGCCATGTCGAGGAAGTCCTCGGCACGCTCTGAATCTTCCTTCTCTGAACTCTGAACTTTCTTCAGGGCTTCTTCTGTGACGCTGAAGTATTTCGAGAGAATCTGTTCGTCGATCCTTCTGCTAACGCCGTCTTTTTTCTCTTCTTCGCTACTCTTCTTCTTCCTTTTTCCTGAACCATCTGAACCCATGAAACCTATGTGAAAGAAACTGCGAACTTTTTTAAACTTTGCCCAGAGTAGTAATATTTATAAAAGACCCTTGTTTTTCTTCTTTTTATGAAAATACCGAAGAATATAAGAAGGCACTGCCCGTACTGCAACAAGCATACCGAGATGAGAGTGCGGAAGGCTAAAAACAAGGGTAGAAACCAGGCTCATCCGATGAGCAGAGGCTCCAAGAATAGAGTCCGAAAAAGAGGCTCCCGGAGAGGTTATGGAAACTACGGGAAGTTCAGCAAGCCCCCAAAGCCAAAGATGGTGGGGAAGAAACTTTCGGAGAAGACCGATCTCAGATACCAGTGTTCTGAATGCAAGAAGATGCATACTCAGAAGAAAGGAAAGAGAGCGAGAAGGGTAGAGATTACTTGATACAGTGATGCCTTTTTTAAGGATTTTAAAGAATTTTAAAGAAGTTTAAAAGGTTATATGTTTCAAAGATTATGTATTTGTGTATTTGTGTTCGCAGGTGATTGATTATGAAAGAAGAGCCGGTATCGAAGTTTATCAAGGTGAAGTGCAATAAGTGCAAGAACGAGCAGACTATATTTAGTAAAACGTCAACTCATATAAACTGTCTTGTCTGCGACAACCTCCTGGCAGAGTCCACAGGTGGGAAGACAGATGTTAAAGGGATGGTTCTTGAGTTCCTTCAATAGTCCAGTTCAATATTCCAGTAGTCCTTCGGAGTTGACTGTGAAGACTAAAGAGAGTATTTATAGAGGTTAAGAGGATGCTGTACAAGAGAGAAGGTTACCCGGAAGAGAACGAAATTGTTCTATGCACTGTTACAAACGTCCGCTACAACTCGGTGTTCTGCAAACTGGATGAGTACGGCAGGTCGGGCATGATACACATCTCAGAAGTCAGTCCTGGAAGAATAAGAAACATCCGGGATTATGTTCAGGAAGGAAAGAAAGTAATCTGCAAAGTCCTCGGCATAGACAAGGAGAAAGGCCACATTGACCTCTCCTTGAGAAGGGTTACTGAGACTCAGAAGAGAGCGAAGAACTCAGTTATAAAGCAAGAACAGAAAGCAGAGAAGATAGTGGAGCTCTCGGCGGAAGAGATAGAGAGAGATTTCAAAAAACTGTACGACGAAGTAGCATCCAAAATTCTTAAAGAATACAGGTACCTCCACGTTCCTTTCCAAGAAGTTGTTGACGAAGACAAGTCTCTCTCAGAGTTTGACCTCGATGACGAAGTCGTAGAGGTGCTCGAAGAGAATATCAGGAGGAAGATAAAGCCTAAGAAAGTCAGTATTGGAGGAGAGTTCAAACTTGAAATATATTCGGGCGACGGCTTGTCGGTTATGAAAGATATCTTTAAGCCTATAGAAGATAATGGGAAAGCAGATATAAAGTACGCCGGCGGAGGATCCTACGACATCTCAGTAGAAGCGGAGAACTACAAGAAAGCAGAGAAGATTCTCGATAAAATTGTCTCCGGAGTAAAGGAGAGAGTTGACAAAGAGAAGGGCGCGGTCAGTTTTCAAAGAGCAAAGGCAAAAGGTTAAATGATATAAATAATATACAATTTATAAATAATATATAAATTTCATAAGAGTTTAATAACTTTTAATAATAAAATATACTTTAAATTAGAATGGCTTCCATCTTGAAATGTACAAAGTGCGGGTCTTACGGTCTCAGCCAGAGTTGTAGTTGTGGCGGTGAGAGAAAGAGTCCAGAACCCCCCAAGTTCAGCCCGGAAGATAAATACGGCGAGTACAGGAGGAAATACAAGGAGAAGTATCTCTGAAAGTTCTGTATTACTTAAATATTCAGAGATTTATCCAGAGTTCAGAAAAAATATTTTTCTTTCTCCTCTCACATCTCTATCTCCAAATATTTATAAATAAGAGATGTTATTAGATTATCTGTTGAAAACATACTGGAACTTTTGTAAGGGTTCGTCAGAGAGGTGAGTTTTTTCAGTGGTGAATGTAACAGATAACACCAGGAGACTTGGTAAGAGAAGAAAGGGTCAGATGAGTATGGAGTACCTGCTTATAATGTCTTTCTCCTTCCTCTTAATAATACCTCTTGTAATAGTCTTCTACACCCAGTCTGTGGGCATGAAGGATAGGATAACGAACGCTCAGGCTGATAGAGTTGTATCTAAGATCACAGAGGCAGCCAGCACTGTCTATTACCTCGGAGATGATACAAAGAGAACAATAAAAGTGAACATGCCTGACAACGTGAAATCCGTTACTGTTAATAACAACTACGTATCTCTTCTCTTGGACGTTTCATCAGGCGACACAGAGGTTGTAGACTGGAGCGCGGGGAATCTTTCGGGCTCGATAAATCCTCGGAAAGGAGTCCACGTAATCACACTTACAGTCAATGACTCAGTTGTGCACATCCAGGATGGCTGAACAGGGCGATGTGTAGACAATGATGTGTGAATAATATATGAAGTAAAGAAGATTTGTATAGGGGTTAGAGGTTATAAGTCTATGGTTTGTAAAAGTTGCGGAGAAGATAGTAAGAGTGGTTGTCGAGGTAGAAAGAGTTTTGAGTTTCGTAGAGAGGAGAGGAAAAAAGGACAGATCTCTGTAGAGTTTCTACTTATAGTCTCTTTAGCTTTCCTTCTTCTGATGCTCTTCATGCCTTTTGCCTCCAGATACTTCCTGCTCTCAATGTCAGAACTTCAGAGAGAAAAAATAGAATCTCTTGGTCGAGGTGTAAAAGAAGAGGTTGTGACGGCTGCCAAGAGCGAAAAAGGGTACACGAGAGAGTTCTCCATACCTAAAACCATAGAAGGAGAGGATTATACCATAAGAAACTCTCGGAAGTATATCTCCTTGAAGTTTCACGAACACGAATTCTCCCTTCAGATACCTGAAGTAACAGGCTCTCTTCAGAAAGGAGAGAACGTGATCAAGAAGCGGGGCGGGGAGTTGTTGCTCAATCAATAATAACATAATAGCGTAATAACAATGATAATATAATAAAATAATAACAATAATATATAATAACAATAATAACCGGTGACATAACTGACATAACCAATGACCAATACAATAACCAGTAAACTAATAACCAAGTGAGACAGAAAAAAACAGGTCAAAGGAGCGAAGAGAATGGGAAAAGTAGAAACCAAGAACGGAAAGAGAGGACAGGTATGGAGTCTGGACTTCTTCATTTCTCTCCTATTATTTATATTAACAATCTCCCTGGCTGCTATGATTCTTAAAGAGCACTTAGGCCAAGAGAGTAGGAGTTTTGAAAAGTTCCTGTTGGAAGCAGAGACTACTGCGGACAAGTTGATGTCTGAAGGATATCCAAAGTACTGGAGTAGTGAAGACGTGATCAGAGCGGGCCTGTTGACTTCTGACCGTCTCAGCCCACGTAAGACCAAAGAGTTCAAAAATCTTACCTACCAGGATTCAAAGACCCTTCTCGGCATAACGTCGGACTACTACATCTCTTTCAAAGACGAGAACAACTCTCTTCTGAACATCAGGGGAGACTGCTATATCGGCTCGGACAAAGTAGCGGTGGAGAAAGAGACCTACACAGAACTCTCGAAACTGGGGTACTATTACAGAAGCGGTAACTCTGACTATCTGAAGCAGGAGGCTGAGTCTCTGGAAGGAGATATGTTCTCTGACGAAGACGTATCTTCAATGCTGAACAAGCCACGGCTCTACGACGTTTTTCTACTGGAGAACCCGGAGTTCTCTTCTCTGGAGACATCCTCCAAACTCATAAAGTCTTCTCTCCAGTCATTCTCAGAACAAGGCGGTTCTCTGTTCGTAGTAGGAAATACTTCTATGGAACTCCTCGGAGTAAACTTAAAAAAAGCAGATGAGTCTGGAGGTGAGGTAGTCCAGGCAGTTCCTGAATTGAATCTGGAGAAAGGCGACTCCTTCAACTTCTCCTCTAAACCGCTCTACCCCACCCCTGTGAACGACACGCTCATAAATCACTTCACCCACGTAGGCAACACGTCAAGCGGTCTTCCCGTCATGGCGTATTGGACTTACGGAGACGGAGAGGTGTACTACTTTGGTGGAGTTACCGGTGACTACGCCGACGGCACTTTGGAGGAGAAACTTGAGGGTTCAGTGGATGCTTTGGTAAACGTCACCGTAGCCAACTGTTCTTCTCTGAGAATAACCGGGGACTATGACAACAGGGTGAGTGTAGAGAGGGTTGTAATCAAAGAGTCCGACACAGCTTTCCTCAACCTGGTGTTCTGGGAGTGAGTCGGCTTTGGAATGAAGAAGGAATAAGGTGAGATGATGAGGTGTAGGAGAAAAAATATGTGTGGAGGAAAAGATATGGGAAAGAAAGGATTCTTCTTTACGCTGGATGCTCTGCTGGCTGCTCTTCTACTGGTCTCTTCTCTGGTTCTGCTCACACAGTTTGTCCAGTACGAATCTACTGCTGAGAGAACCGCCAGTATAAGCGGTGATACCGCGGCCGCTCTGAGCGAGTTGAAGGTCTACGAACTGGAGGAGAAGAACCCTTGGGTCAAGAATAAAATAGAAGAAGGGGTGCTGAATCCGAACAAGTCGGTGGTCGTTCAGATAGGTACTTTGTGGGTTTCAGAGGATCAGGATAAGAAAGACAC
>CAYSOY010000022.1:0-483 GCA_964432865.1 uncultured Methanosarcinales archaeon | reverse complement strand
AAGACACAGCTGTGAACCTGTCCAGAATACTTGCCTCTGAGATGGTCCCTGAGAAGTTCGGCGTGAACATATCTCTCGGAGATAACCACATCTATGGAAGAAAAGGATTTTTTGAAGGAGAAGATGTTTCTGTCTCTAAAAGAATGATTTCGGGGATAGAGAAGGGCAGGGCGGTTAAAGGGAGTACCGGCTCTGCCAGCATAGAGAAGATAACTTCCAAGGAGAACTCAAAATTTATCTATTTCGGAGGGTTTGTTGGTCAGGGAAATCTCTCCTCTTCTTTCGACATGCCGGCCGACGTGAACAGTTCAAGCATAACCAGTATGTCCTTAGAAGGTTTTTTTGGCGGGAATTTCTCACTCTGGATAAATGGAGATCGTTGTCTTTCAACCTTTACTCCCGAAGCTTCCAACCTATCAGTAGATGTCTGGAACTTAACAGACTGCTCGTCCTTAGTGAATTCAGGAAACAACACCTTGAATA
>CAYSOY010000021.1:14168-16176 GCA_964432865.1 uncultured Methanosarcinales archaeon | reverse complement strand
TAGCAGAAGATCCAGCGGAGAGTTACAGAGCTGGAGAGGAGTGGGAGTATAAAAAGTTTGAACTAGTCTCAGATCAAATCGCAGAAGGAGTAGCAGAAGACCCAAAGAAGAGTCTCAGAGCTACACGGAAGTGGGAGTATGATAGATTTGAACTAGTCTCAGATCAACTCGCAGAAGGAATAGCAGAAGATCCAGCGGAGAGTCGCAGAGCTGGAATGTACTTGAGTGATGAGAGGTTTGACCCATACGCAGACCAATTCGCAGAAACAGTAGCACAAAGCCCTGAAGAAAGTTTCCATGCTGAAGAGTACTTGAGTGATGAGAGGTTTGACCCATACGCAAATATGTTCGCAAACAGTGTAGCAGAAAGCCCGGAGTATAGTTACAAAGCGGGAAAATACTGGGATGATAAAAGGTTTGACCTAGCCGCAGACCAATTCGTAGAAGCAGTAACAAAAAGCCCGGAGTATAGTTACAAAGCGGGAAAATACTGGGGGGTAGGAAGACACTTCTGGAGGAATGAAAGATTTGAACCGTTCGCAGACCAATTCGCAGAAGCAGTAGTACAAAGCCCGGAGTATACTGACAAAGCTAAAGAAGAGTGGAAGGATGGGAGGGGTGAATACATAGAAAAAGCATTTGACTTCTCCAAATAGGTAAAAAACCCTTTTTCCTACCTATTCCGCGGTTAAAAAAGAAAACTTTTATATATAAAACTTTTTAGAATTATAATTAATGCTTTTGAAATCCCTGAAAAACAGCCGGTTGAAGAACTTGAAGAAAGGCAATGCCAACAGCGCTGCGATACTGATAATAATAATAGCACTTCTGATAATGCTGTATATACTGTTTCTTCCAGGCCATGTGAGAACACAACTCTTGGACGACTCTGTTCAAACAGGTCCCGGCGCGTCCTCTCAGAGAGGAGATGTTCTCTTGAAAGAGCAAGTAGGTCTTCTCTCTCCGAAAAAAGGTAGTGAGAAAGAGCATTCTCTTCCCTCAACCACGGTCTTCACCCAGGTAAACACAGAAGAGATCAAAGCAGTTCCCTCTCTCTACATAAAAAACTCTCTGTTCTCAAAAGAGGAGAGCACTATCAACTTCAAGTCTGACCTTTCAAAGAGCAGTGACTACAAACTCTCATTCAACGTTAAAGAGGGTGGTGGCAGGCTCAAGATATATCTAAACGGTCACTTGTTCTTCAACGAAGAGATTTCTGAGAGCACACCGGACCCGATAGAAGTTCCCAAGAACTACTTGGAGTCGGAGAACAACCTGACTTTCGCAGCGGGTGGTGTCGGATGGGCTTTTTGGCTTAAGAACTCGTACCAGTTGGAGAACGTGCTTGTCTCCGCAGACGTGGCGGACTACTCCAAGGCGTCGTCGGAACAGCACTTTTCGATAACCAAAGAGGAGTACAACTCTGTAAAGAAGGCGCGGTTGGAGTTCGTGCCGGACTGTGACCCCTCCAAGACAGGTCGTTTGGAGGTCTTTCTCAACCGCAACTCTGTTTTCTCAGGACTTATAGACTGCGGTATAAAGAACGAAGTAGAGGTCGACAAGGAACTATTGAAGAAGGGAGACAACACCGTCGGCTTTGTCTCAAACCAGGGAAGTTTCGTACTGAGTTCAGCAAGAGTTGTGACTGAGTTAAAAGACCAGCAGTACCCGGTTTACTACTTTACTCTTCCCAGAGAACTTGCCGCTGCTGTGAAGAACTACGACGCCCGCATAGCGTTGAACATGAGATTCGCCACTTCCGGCGACAGAAAAGTAGGGGAGATAACTGTGAACGGCTACAAGCAGACGTTCGACACTGAGAAAATGGCATACGAAGCAGTTCTTGATCCTAAGATACTGCTTGAAGGCCCGAACACCGTGATGATCGCTCCCCAGTCAAACCCTATCAACGTCGCGGAGATTACAGTATCAATTATTTAGTTCAAGATTATGATTTATTATACTATTTCGCTTTTTTTATCGAATTATAGATTAAATAATCAGTTAA
>CAYSOY010000021.1:0-14068 GCA_964432865.1 uncultured Methanosarcinales archaeon | reverse complement strand
CAACAAATGAAGAAAAATTGGAGGAAGATATAGAAGAAGACTTAGAAGAAGAGAGGGAGGAAGAGGAAACAGAGGAACCTGAGGAAGAAGAACCTGAGGAAGAAGAACCTGAGGAAGAAGAACCTGAGGAAGAAGAAATAACCATAAAAGGAATTGGAAGTTTATCTGATGATAAAGACGGTGGAGGAAAATCTAACGGCTTAAAAAGTGGCGGAGCTATTATAGTGTTATTAGCTCTTGCAATACATGTCTTGGACGGTATCTGGTTGGGTTATGGGAGGAGCGGTTCGTCGTTATTTACAGCATTAGCAGTCTATGTTCTTCTCGCATTAGGGATTTCAATAGTTGTAGGGGGGATCAACGGAAAGCTCCTGGAGTTCTACAAAGTCTGGAAATACCCTGATTTGAGACTTCTATGGATTATAGTCCTGTCATACATATTCATACCGATGATTGTATTCAAGTTTTCAGACCTCTTAATCTCTTACGGAGTTCTAAGCTCTTCCTTTGGCTTCTTTGGACTGAGCATGGCTAAAAGTTTCTACTTAATCTTCCTATTCACACCAGCCCTGCCCATAGCCCTCTGCCACATGACAGATATTAGATGGTTGAAAAAAGTTTCCGATTTCTACATAGGAGCTTGGGTAATTCTGTTTCTTCTAATGTTCCTTATCAACGTCAGCGTACCCACTATCCAGGGATCTATGGGTGTTGACTACGAGGAGCCTCTCAACAGGTTTGGAAATTATCTATGGGGGACTTTTACCGGTAAGAACGTGCGGGATAAATTTGGACAGGTGTACAGGGCTTACAACCAAACCAAGAGAGGCCTCCTCGGAGAAGAATTCTACAGGGGAAGAGTGGAGAATAACAACAATGAACCTCTCGGCGTGTACATAGACCACCTCCGCCTTGCCAACTCGCAAGTCTACGAAGGCGACCCTATAACTCTCTGGGCTTACGTCGAGGGGAAGACGTTTATGGAGGAGTTGGTGACTGTCTATCCTTCCTGCAGGATTGCCGGCAGTTCTGGTATGAACGCCGAGCCTGCAAAGTCGATTGACCCCAAAGAGTTTGATATAGGATACCAGGAGCAGAGGATTGTAAACTGCGAGTTCGAGGGTAAAGAGCCCGGGTACTACACCCTGACTTTCTCCTCGGCTTTCAACTTCGAGACGTGGAGTTACATAACCTACACTTTTATGAAAAGAGATACTTTCAGAAAGTACGCCCAGGAAGGAGAGAACGTGGCGCAGAAGATAGGCGTGGATCAGAAGCCTACGGCTGTCTACACCAGCGGTCCCGTGGCGTTAGGTCTTGCCTCTATAAAACAGCCGGCGCTTGTAAGCTCTGACGACTCTTATCTTAACCAGGCGTTCGGAGTCACGTTGAGCAACAACTGGCCTCAGGGCGAAATATATAACGTGGAGAGAATAGAACTCTTAGTTCCCAACCCTATAAAACTTGAGAACTGCGACAAGTCCAAGCCGATGGTGACAGAGGATAAGAGAGTTATAGACGGGGTTGAGAAGCCGACCGGCTACAGGAAATACATCTTCAGCAAGGACGTCCAGGCAAGAAACAGGTTCAAATCGGTCACCTGCCGTCTCACAATCGACAGCGAGAAGGACATATCTCAAATCCTCGGAGGCGAGTCGTACTCTCAGAAGACGTTCGTGGCAAGAGCGGTATATCAGTACAGTTTGGAGGAGACAAAGAAGGTCTCTGTCAAAAAATAGAGTAGTGAATAAGAGTAAAATTAATAAATGTCATAAATGAATTAAAGTGTTAATGTGTATTTGAGGAAGTAAAAACGGAGCAAAGATAGGTATGGTGGAGAATATGTTCAGAAAACTTTTTTTGAACAGCGGAGAGGACGGTTTTAAATCAAGAGGAAATACCTCGAGAACCTCGACAGCCTCTGAGAACTCTCAAAGAGCTGGTCGGTGTTTCTTAAAGACAGTTCTGATTGCTTTTCTCTTCGGCACGCTTTTAATAACTACTGCCTGCGCCGGCTTCACAGGCGGTAAAGGCGGAGATTTCAACACCGATTTTCACAAGGGGAAAAAAGGAGTGGAGGTAAGGTTTTCAGAAGGCACTGTTCCGAAAGAAGTCTTTGAAGACACGCCTTTTACACCGCAGATGATAATTGAGAACAAAGGTGCCACCTCCCTGCCTCCAGGCAACTCCTTGCTCTCCCTGACCTTTGACAACTTCTACCTCGGTTATGCCCGGCCCCACGACTACAACAACAAGTTTAATGAGAACGGACTGCTCTACCAGCCAAGTATCTTCATGGTTGTGAACCTCTTCTCCCTCGAAGGAAAATCGATGTATTACCCTGATGGAGAAAGAAAGGCTCTTCCTCTGGCGGAGTTGAAAGCGAAGAGCATAAGAGGGCAGAGGGAGTCTCCGACCACGACGATCAGGTCCAGCATCTGCTACAACTACAACACCTTAGCTGTCAGAGAGGTCTGCGTTAACCTCAACGCTTTCAGTGAGAACGAAAGAGACCAGGTCTGTCAGGGGAAGGAAGTTTCAGTAGGGGGGACGGGAGGACCTGTGATTCTTGACAGGATAGAGTCGGAGCCTACACCTGTGAGAGTGGAGCAGACCTCTGTAGTCAGACCCAGATTTATACTTCACTTCACTAAAGCCAGAGGAGGAACTGTGGTCTCGCCCAAGAAGGAGAAATTGAAGCGGGCTTGTATGCTTGAAGGATTGAAAAAGAAAGAGTTCAACGCGTTCAGGATAGAAACTTTTCTGGGCTCGAGTGAACTCAAGTGCACCCCTGAGTTGGTGGAGTTGAAAGAGGGAGAGGGAAGTGCGAGGTGCTGGCTCCCAGACGAGGACGTGAAGGAACTCATAGGAAAGACCAGCAACTACTACTCGACTCTGACTGTCAACGCCTCTTACCTCTACAAAAAGACGATCTCTAAAGAGGTAAGAATAAAGCGGCTACCTGGAGATCAAGGGTCGGGTCCGAGCGGTGAACTCTCAGACGCTCAGAAACAAGAAGTCCCTTACTACAAGAATGGAGAGCAACTCTGCACCTACTGCCAGTCTCATCCCGACGACGAAGACTGTCCTGAGAGCGTTCCGGAAGGCTACTCCTGCTCCTGTAGCAGAGACCAGTGCTACAAGTCGGAGAACCGGGACGACTGCGTCTTTGCCAAGATGTGTGCTGGGACAAACTACTGCTGTGACCAGTCAAGCATAGAGTAGAGATGGATAGTCTCTGATTCAGTTCATTCATAAGTTGTGAGAAAAAGAAAACTTTAAAAACCCTTACGGGAGTTAAAGAGATGATATAATGGAAAATACTGATACTACACGCGGTTTTCCGAAGAAAAAGATTATTCTTCTACTATCTCTTCTTGCAGTCCCTCTGCTAATCACTTCGTGCATGGGAGGGTTTGGAAAAGACAAAGATTCTAAGAAGAAAAAATATTTTACAGGCACGGAAGGGGTAGAGGTGAGTTTCGACCGGAACACCCCTCCGAGGAAGTTGTACTACTACTCAGACCCGGGAGCTGCAGGGAACGAGTTCCAAGTTTTCGTAGAAGTAGCCAATAAAGGAGCGTCTTTCGCAAGAGGAGGGATTTACTTGTCGGGGTACGACCCGGAGATGATAAACTTTAAAGAGATAGACCTTGCCAAGCAGTTCAAAGGCGCCTGCAGTCTAGACATAGGAAACATAGGCATGGGCAGATTCGGCGGTGTGTTCAGGTGCGACGGCGTCGAGATAGGAAAAAGTTCTCAAGGAGGGACGTACGCAGATATAGATGATTTAGGAAAGACCATGAGCCAACTCGGAGTGGACTGGTTTGACTCGAATAAGATAGGAAAAATAAGTGCAAGCTACGAAGATAAAGAGCAGGGACCTGCTCTAAGCTTAAGCTATTCTAATCCAAACTTAGACCTGGAATACGTGGGTCATGGACGACTGCTCATAGCTCTTTTCTCAGGCCTGGATTTTGACAGGCATTACGGAAGAGAGTTCATACTGGCAGGAGACACCCTTAACTATCCTGGAGGCGAAGTGCAGTATTTCGAGTACAACGGAGAGATAGTCAACTGGCCGAAAGGCTTGGATGAGACAGATCAGACTATAATGCTTACCAGTTGCTACATGTACACAACCTTTGCCAGCCCCGTACTCTGCGTCGACCCAGAGCCTTACTCTGAGAATAGAAAGGTCTGCACTCCGAAGAGTTACAGTTGGAGCAACAGCCAAGGAGCCCCTGTAGGGATAACCTCTGTCGAGCAGGAGAACACGCCTAACAAGATGATAATCAGGTTGAACATAGCCAATCAAGGAGGAGGTACTGTTTACGACGTGGGGCAGATAGAAAAGTGCAGTCCATACTATCCGGAAAGAGTATCTTCCAACGACTTGAACGTTGTTTACCTGGGAGATGTCAGGATAGGTAGGCAGAGACTTGACTGCTACCCTGAAGTAATCCGTCTGCAGGACGGCAAGGGCATGACTACTTGCAACTACAAACTGGAGTACGCTCAGGCGAAGAGCGCTTATGAAACTCCTGTGGTTGCGGAACTCTGGTACGGCTACTCCGACGTGATTGAAAGAAAGATACATCTGAAGAGAGTTGATTGAATCAGAGCAGTGCAGGAGTGAGAACGGGCGTAATCATAGATGATGAGGTTTGAAGACGAAGAACCACGAGTAATAGAAAAATATAAAAAACAGAAAGAATAAAAGCATAAATGAAGAGAAAAACAAAAAAGATAAAGCGCAGGAGGTATAAACATGGGAAGAAAATTTAGCAGACCAGCACTTACAATATTTTTGATAACCCTCGTAGGGTTGTCCCTGCTTATCACAGGGTGCGCCGGTAAGAAGAATAAATCAAAAGAGGACATGGAGAAGCCGTTCATAGGCGGTAATGTGGCTTTGGACCTCTACTTGCAGAAAGGACTGCCTCCTGCTGTGGTACATGACAACGGAAAATTTCCTTTTGGAGTAGGTCTCTTCCTTGAAAACGTGGGAGAGGCGGATATAGGACCGGGGACGGAGAACCCTTACGCTCAGGTAAGACTTGAAGGAATACTTCCTTCCAACTTTGGAACTACTGAATCAGACCTTGTGAAGAACCTGGATTCTTCTCTGAAGGGGGCTCGTAAGAACTTTGACGGGTCAATACTTCCTGGAGAGTCAACTACTGTGACGTTCGAACCGCTCAACTACCAGCAGGACCTGAAAGGAAACTATCCTGTCACCATAAGGGCCTTGGCGTGCTACGACTACAAAACAACCGCCACGGCTCAGATATGTGTGAAGTCAGATGTAATCGAGACTCAAGAAGATAGTTCTATCTGTACTTTAACAGGTGAGAAGAACCCTCAGAACAGTGGCTCGCCAATCCACGTATCCTCTCTCGTGGAGAACCCGATGGGGGAGAACAAGGTCCAGGTAAACTTTATCGTGGAGCACGTGGGCTCAGGAGACTTTTACGGAAGAGAATCAGGCGAGAACTGCGATCCCTCCGTGAGAAACACCAACAGGTACGAAGTAGATGTGAACGTCCTCCCTTTTGAAGACCCCGACACCAGTATCAGTTGCAACAGGTTTGAAGGCGGGAGGTCAGGCAGTATAACCCTCTACCAAGGCTCTCCTACTACAGTGACCTGTACGATTGAACAAAACTCTGACTCAGACGTCAGGATATACCAGGACGTAATGACGATAGAGTTGAAGTACAGGTACGGAGAGTTCATTGAACAACAGGTAGTGGTGCAGGACGTGAGCAACAATTAACTCCGGGTTGTAAGTTTAACCTGCTCTCTTTCCTACTGTACACCCACCTGTATTTAATATTTATTATTACTTATTTTTCTATTCAAAACTCTCTTTTTTGAAGTTAACTTTTTAAAAGCCAGAGGCTTACTTTGATCCATGGTATTGGCTGTGAAAGTCCTTTTGGAAGACGCGGAAGAGATAAGAGAGTGCCTGATAGAGGAGGACATCTTGGACAAGAAACATCTTTATTCAAAAAATGATTCTCACATCTGGTTCCCTGTAAAAGAAGAATTTTCCTCTTCGGAATTAGAAGCAGAGATAACCTTTGAGGATAAGGACTTGGAAGAAGCAGAGAGGAGGAAGGGTTTCAAGGACCTCTTAGAAGAAGAGCTTTCAGAAGAGGAGATAGGAAAAGTTTATACCAGCTACGACGTATTAGGAGATATAGCTGTGATAAAAGTTCCTGAAGAGCTTGAAGAGAAGGAAAAACTCATAGGTGATTGTCTGCTAAAAGCATCTCCTCAAGTAAAAACTGTTTTGAAAAAAGAGAGTTCCAGAAGCGGAGAGTTCCGAACCTGCTCCTTAACACACCTCGCCGGCGAGAAGAAGAAAGAAGCAGTTGTCACTGAGAACAATGTTGATATAAAAGTAGATTTGGAAAGGGTTTACTTCTCTGTGCGGATGGCTGGAGAGAGGAAAAGAGTTTATAAACAGGTCCAGGATGATGAAAGAGTTCTTGTAATGTTTTCAGGAGTCGCGCCCTACCCGTGCGTGATATGTAAGAACACCGAGGCAGGGGAAGTTGTTGGCGTGGAGAAGAACCCCGTAGCTCACAAGTACGGTCTGGAGAACGTGGAGTTGAACAATTTGGAGAATGTGAAACTCCATCGAGGAGATGTAGAAGATGTAGTTCCGAACCTGGAAGGCCAGTTTCACAGGATAGTAATGCCCGCCCCTTACAACGCGTCGAACTACTTGGAAGTGGCGTTGGAGAAGGTAAAGGAAGGAGGAGTAATCCACTACTACACTTTTTTGGAGGAGGGAGAATTTGAAGAAGGCAGGAAGATGGTCAGGGAAGCAGTCGGTTCTCTCAGTTCAGAGAAGAAGTTGGAGTTCTTGCGAACTGTCAAGTGCGGTCAGCACTCACCCTCCACTTACAGGACGTGTATAGAATTCAGAGTTTTCTGAACTGAAGTAGTTTTATAAATAAAGGTTGTTTTTTTCATCTCTGCGCACGATGACGAAGGAACTATTCACCGAGGCTTGAACGAGCCAATGACGAAAGGAGTAACTTCCGAGTGCGCGCCTTTCTCTATATAACTATTTTTCTATAGAATTTAATATCTTACCTTGTGTTCTCCTTCACAACTTCCGACAGTTTCTCTGCAAGGTCGTAGGCTGTGAAGGAGTATCCTTTCCCCTCTTGCAAGAGGTCTCCTGCTCTTCCGTTGAGCCACGCACCGGCGCAACCTGCTCTGAAGAGGTCTTTGCCTCCTGTGAGGGAGAGTAGTCCTGTGCAGACTCCTGCCAAGACATCTCCCGTGCCCGCCGAGGTCATCCCACAGTTACCGTTCTTGTTCACGGCGGCCCTTCCACCACCGCAGTCCACTATAACATCGTTCTTTCCTTTCAAAAGTACTGTATTCTCTTCCGAAACGTTCTGCACTGTTTCAATATCTCTTTTCCACTCTCCTGTAAGACCTTCAGAACTCAACTTGTTGAACTCTTCTCTGTGAGGTGTTAAGAGGCAGTTTTTTACTCTCTCCAACTCAACTGTTTTCAGAGCGTCGGCGTCCAGTACCAGAGGAGGTCCTTGCTCTACGAGTTCAGGAATTATCTTTTTCAGAAAGAGAGTTGTCTCCTGCTCCTCCCCCACTCCGGGTCCGACCAGCACCGCGTCTGGGCTTTCAGACCTGACAGTCTCCATTACTTCATCTACGTCTTCTTCTGAAAAAAAGCCTCCTTCTATCTTCTTTGATATAATGCTGGGTTCTAAATAGTTCACTGCGAGGGCTGACTCTCTTGGAGAAACGAGCACAACTTTGTCACATCCTGTTCTCATGGCGGAGATGCTTGCGAGAGAAGCAGCACCGGGGTAATTTAGAGAACCGGCTATTACCACGACTTTTCCATTCATACCTTTGTGCGAGTCCGCCTTCCTTTCAGAAACTATGCTCTTCAACTCTTCTTCGGTTACTGTTCTTGGCTCCATCAATCCTATCCTGTTTTTCTCTTCTTTTAAAAGTTTCTCCTACCTCGCTGTCCGACAGCAACTGTAACTGTTTTAGAAACAATAAGATTTATAAAAAGACCTATTTTTCTATGAGAAAACGCCCGAGTGGAAGCGCAGAGGGCGACTGACTTCTGCGTAGACCAATTTAAGATGTTGAAAGGGCGTATGATAATAAACTAAGTTGATAAGAATGGCAGATGTAAAACACATAATAAGGGTTGCGAATACTGATCTGGACGGGAAGAAGCAGATATACCTTGCGCTCCAGAAGGTTAAGGGAGTTGATTTCATGTTTGCCAATGCGCTCTGCAAAGTCGCAGGTATTGAAAGGGAGAGAAAGGCAGGCACTCTCTCTGACAAGGAGGAGAAGAGGATTAATGAGATTATTGAAAGCCCTGAGCCTCACGGAATTCCCAAGTGGCTTCTGAACAGGAGAAGGGATCCTAAGTCGGGCGAGTACCGCCACTTGTTTGGAGGAGAGATTGACTTTGTTGTTGACAAAGACATAAAGAGAGAGAAAGAGATCAAGTCTTACAGAGGAGTCAGGCATATGTTTGATCTTCCTGTGAGAGGGCAGAAGACCAAGTCGAACTTCCGCCCTAACAAAGGAGAGTTTGTTGCCAAGAAGAAACAGATTGAGAAAGTGGACGAAGATTAGTACAGCAAAGAGTTGTCGTGATGTTGATGATTGAAAAGTTTGAGGTATAATCATGGGAGATCCTGGAAAGCAGAGGAAGAAATTCAAGACGCCGAGACACCCTTGGGAAGAGAGCAGGTTAGAGAAAGGCAGAGAACTCAGGGATAAGTATGCTTTCAAGAACAGGAAAGAACTTCTGAAAGTAGATTCCATTCTGACCAAGTTTAAGGAGAGAACTAAGAACTTAGTTGCGAGGAGAGATGACCAGGCGCGCAGGGAACTCCAGGACCTTTTTGAAAGAGTAGCACAACTCGGTTTGACTGATAAGAATCCTTCCGCAGATGACATTCTTGGTCTTGAGATAGAGGACGTTATAGAGCGTAGGCTTCAGACAGTGCTGGTTCGTCGGAAGTTGGCAAGGACTATGAGCCAGGCAAGGCAGTTCATAACCCACGGTCACATAACCGTCGAGGGAAAGAAGATAACAAGTCCCAGTTACCTGGTAGACCTCAGCGAAGAGTCTTCTGTTGCATTTGTTGAAGGTAGTCCTTTTGCAAAGAAGAGCCATCCTGAAAGAATAAGCGATGAGGAGTTGAAGAGTGGCGAGAAGAAAACCTCTGAAAAGAAAGAAGAAGAGAAGTCAGAGAAGAAAGAGAAGGATAAGAGATCGAAAAAGAAGTCAAAGTCTAAGAAGAGCAAAAAGAGTGAGAAAGCAGAAAAGAAAAAGTCAAAGAATAAAAAGTCTAAAAAGAAATCTAAGAAGAAAAAATCCAAAAAGTCTAAAGATAAAGATAAAAAATCCAAGAAAAAGAAAAGTTCTAAGAAGAAATCCAAGAGTAAAAAGTCGAAGAAAAGTAAGAAAAAGAAAAAATCAAACTCCAAGAAGTCTAAAGATAAGAAGTCGAAGAAAGAGAAGAAAAAGAAGAAAGATAAAAAAGGCGAGAAGAAAAATAAGAAGAGCAAGAAGTCGAAGAAGTCCAAAACCAAGAAGAAAAAGAAAACAAAAGATAAAGACAAAGAAGATAAAGAAGATAAAGACGAAGATAAAAAGTCAAAGAAATCAAAATCTAAGTCAAAAAAAGAGAAGAAGGAGTGATTGTGTATGGCTAAGAAAAAGAAGAATTCAGAAAAAAGGTGGGGTATCTGCAGGATAAAATCCTCGTACAACAACACGATAATCCACGTCACCGACATCACCGGAAGTGAGACTATAAGTATAGTCTCAGGAGGTCAGATAGTGAAGTCGGACAGAGAGAAGTCAAGCGCTACAACAGCTATGAACGCCGCTGCTAAAGTAGCAGAGCAGTGCCGAGACAAAGGAATAACCGCCCTCCACGTTAAGATAAGAGCGCCGGGAGGACACAACGGACCGATGAACCCGGGACCGGGAGCCCAGGCCGCGATAAGAGCTCTTTCTCGAAGAGGAATAAGAATAGGGCTTATAGAAGACGTCACTCCAAAGCCTCACGGAGGATGCAGGAAAAAAGGAGGAAAGAGAGGTAGAAGAGTATGAAACTTAGTAAGATAAACAAGGAAGACAACACTCTGAATTTTGAAATAGAAGAGTCAACATCGGCTTACGTCAACGCACTCAGAAGGATATTCATGAACCACACGCCTGTAATGGCTATAGAAGATGTTGAGATAAGGAGTAACAGTTCTGTTCTCTACGACGAGATGCTTGGTCTCAGATTAGGCCTCACGCCTCTGACAACAGATTTGAAAGGTTACTCTGTGAGAGAGAACTGCTCCTGCGCCGAGGAAAAAGAAGGTTGTGAGAAATGCACTGTGAAACTTACACTTGAAGCAGACAAGGAAGGCGTGGTATTCGCGGAGCAGATGAAGAGCAAAGATGAAGGGGTAAAACCGGTTTTTCCGAAAACCATCATAGCAAAACTTGCAGAGGAGCAGGAGATAAAGTTGGAAGCTACTGCACAGCTCGGATATGGAAGAGAACACGTGAAGTGGTCTCCCTGCCTCTCTTTCTTCAGGAAGAAGCCCAAGGATTTTAAAGAGGAAGACCTGTACAGCGACGTGGGTCACGACGAGGTTGAAGACGGAAGTTTCATATTCACAATAGAGAGTTGGGGTCAACTCTCACCGGAAGAGATTGTTGAGAGAGGCTTGGATGAGTTGAACAACTCTCTCGATAAGTTGAAAGAGAAATTAGATGATATATAGACTTATGAACACGCGTAGTGAACAGACTGCGAAACACGTAAAGACAAGAGATGAAAAAAATTCAGGTTGAAGAAGATGAAGAACAGACGGTTGGAGCGGATGCTGAAAGAGTTCAAGAAAGCCTCGATAGAGAACGGCGCGTCGGTTTGGAAGAAGATAGCGTCGGAACTTGAGAAGCCGACTCGTCAGAGAAGAACGGTCAACATCTGGAAACTCGACAAACACTGTAGCAAGGACGAAGTCGTCGCTGTCCCTGGAAAAGTGCTTGGCTCAGGAGAGTTGAGCAAGAAGATGACAGTCGCCGCTTACTCCTTCTCAGAACAGGCGAGGAAGAAGATCGATGAGAAAGGAGAAGCCATAAACTTGCGAGAACTTTTGGAAAGAGAACCGAAAGGAAAGAACATAAGAGTGATAGGTTGAAGGAAAACTGATTGGAAGAACAAGGTTGATAAAGATGATTATTATAGATGGAGAGAACCTCTTGCTGGGAAGAATGTCTTCGAAAGTAGCCAAGAAATCCCTCGAGGGAGAAGAAGTAGTCGTCGTGAACTGCGAAAAAGTAGTTGTCTCGGGGAAAGAGAAGGAGGTAATCCAGGAGTACAAGCAGAAGGAGAGCAGAGGAGTACATAAGAAAGGACCTTTCATCCCTAAAATGCCCGACAGGTTCGTTCGGAGGACAATAAGAGGAATGATCCCTTACAAGAAACCTCGGGGCAGAGAGGCTTACGAAAGAGTAATGTGCTACATAGGTGTGCCGGAGGAGTACGAAGGAGAAGCAGAGACCATCCCGGACGCAAAAGAAGAGAAACTCCCCAAGTACAGGTTCGTCTCAGTAGGCAGGATATGTGAATCCATTGGAGGAAAAAACTATGGCTAAGTCAAAGAAGAAAAAGAGTTCAAAGAGCAAAAAATCAGGGAAGGAGAGAGCTCACACTTCGGGCAAGAGGAAGAGAGCGATAGCGAGAGCTACTGCTGAGCCCGGAGACGGTAAGGTAAAGATAAACAACATACCTTTAGAGAGATTCAGCACTCATCTTTACAGAACAAAGATAAAAGAGCCTCTGCTCCTGGCGGGAGATGTATCTGAGGAAGTTGACATATCAGTCAATGTTTCTGGAGGAGGTCCTTCTGGACAGGCAGACGCTACCCGGCTGGCAGTTGCAAGAGCCCTTGTTGAAATCGAGCCCTCTCTCGAGGAGAAGTTTCTGGAGTACGACCGCCTCTTGCTGGTAGCGGACGACAGGCAGAGAGAGACCAGGAAGCCGAACACGCAAGGAAAAGCCAGGTCGAAAAGGCAGAAGAGTTACCGTTGAAGAAAGTATTTGCAAAAGTTTAACATAGGAATAAACATAGGAAAATATAAAACAAATTGATTAGATTAATGGTGATAAGATGTTAATACCGGTAAGATGTTTCAGTTGCGGGAAGCCACTCTCCCACCTGTGGAACGACTACTCTGAACGAGTTGAGGCGGGAGAAGAGAAGAAGGAAGTCCTTGACGACTTGAACTTGAGAAGGTACTGTTGCAGAGCGCAGATGATGACCTCTGTGGACTTGACAGAGATAACCTCTCGGTTTAAGAAGTCTTGAACCTGGTGTAACTGAAGCGGTTGAAGAGGAGAGTTTTTCTGAGAAGAGAGTTCGCGCAGGTCTCTGTGACTACCTGACCTTCTATGGTTTGAAAAACAGGTTTTTTTGGGTTCAAAGAAAAAACATTTATAAAGGATTTTATACCTTACTTTCTACATGGTCGAGATAGATTTTAAAGAGGTCGCAGAGAAGTGGCAGGAGAAGTGGAGAGAAGCAGAAGTCTTCCAGACTGAAAAAGATTCTGACAAGAAGAAATCCTACTGCCTGGAGATGTTTCCGTATCCCAGCGGGAAACTCCACATGGGGCACGTGAGGAACTACGCCCTGACAGATGCCTATGCCCGCTACAAGCGACTGAAAGGGTTCAACGTGCTCTACCCTACCGGCTACGACGCTCTGGGACTGCCTGCTGAGAACGCCGCGATAAAGCACGACGCAAAGCCAAGGAGATGGACTGAGAAATGCATAGAGCAGATGGCGGACCAGCAGAAAAAAATAGGTCTAAGTTACGACTGGAGTAGGAAGTTCGCAACTCTCGACGAGGAGTACATGAAGTGGAGCCAGTGGCTGTTCAAACAACTCTACAAGGAAGACCTTGCCTACAAGAAAGAGGCGCCGATAAACTGGTGTCCCAACTGCGCTACCGTCCTGGCCAACGAGCAAGTAGAGAAAGGAGCGTGCTGGCGGTGCGGAGAAGAAGTAAAGTTGAAGAACTTGGAGCAGTGGTTTTTCAGAATCACTGACTACGCAGAGGAACTTCTTGAAAACCTGGACGAACTGGACGAGTGGCCTAACAAAGTTAAGACTATGCAGAGGAACTGGATCGGGAAGAGCAGAGGAACAATGATAGACTTTGAGATAAGCGAGACAGGGGAGGAGTTCCCGATATTCACCACCCGTCCCGACACTCTTTTCGGAGTCACGTTCGTGGTCATGGCGCCTGAGCATCCAAAAGTTCTTGACCTGGTAGAGGAGGGTGACAAGGAGGAAGAGGTCAGAGAGTTCATCCGAGAATCAGTTATCGAAGAGGAAGACGGAGAGGACAGAACCGAGGAAGAGAAGGCAAAGAGAGGGATGTTTCTTGGAAAGCACGTGGTCAACCCTGTCAACGGAGAAGAGGTCCCTATCTACATCGCCGACTTCGTAGTGGCGGAGTACGGCACGGGGATGATAATGGCAGTACCGGCGCACGACCAGAGAGACTTCACATTCGCAAAGGAGCACGACATACCTGTACGGCTGGTGATATCCCCGGACGCCTACGACATAGACGCAGAGAAGATGACAAGAGCCTACACAGGGGAAGGAACCTTGGTGAACAGCGGAGAGTTCAACGGGGTTAGGAGCACAGAGGCAGTCGACGCGGTCTCCGAAAAACTCGAAGAGGAGAACTTAGGAGAGAGGACGGTTCAGTACAGGTTAAAAGACTGGCTTGTCTCCAGGCAGAGGTACTGGGGCTGTCCCATCCCCGTGGTTTACTGCGAGGAGTGCGGTATCCAACTTGTTGAAGACGAAGACCTCCCTGTTACTCTGCCGGAGGACGTCGAGTTCTCTGGACAAGGCAACCCCTTGCTTACAAGCCAGACTTTCCAAGAGGCGGAGCGTCCCGGCTGCGGGGGGAGAGCCGAGAGAGAAACAGACACCATGGACACCTTCGTGGACAGCA
>CAYSOY010000020.1:11240-16442 GCA_964432865.1 uncultured Methanosarcinales archaeon | reverse complement strand
TCTCTCAACTCAGAAACCTCTGCGAAGATACTCTGGGACGCGTATATAAAAGGACACATCCAAGGAAGAACAGTAGCAGACCTCGGCGCGGGGACAGGCATACTTGGCATAGGATGTCTGATACTCGGCGCAGAAAAAGTCTACTTTCTTGAAAAAGAGAGTGAAGCAGTAGAACTCCTGAAAAAAAACCTGGAAAGAATCCAAGAAGAATACTTAGACATAGAGGAGAGAAAAGAGATACTGGAGAGAGACATACGCACGTACGAAGAAGAGACAGACACGGTAGTGATGAATCCCCCATTTGGAACAAAGAACAAGCACATCGACTCAGTATTCCTAAATAAAGCACTCAAACACAGCAGATGCGTGTACACAATACATAAGAAAGAGACAGAGGAGTTCATAGACCAAGAGATAAAAAAAGAAAACTTTATAATACAAGAAAAAATAAGATTCAGTATAGAACTGCCAAAAAGATTAAAACACCATACAAAACCCAAAAAAGAAACAGAAGTGATCTGCTGGTCTGCAATAAAGGAGCACCAGCCGAGCGGACACGACTCGCAGTTCACTGAGTAAAAAAAAATATTAGAAGTATAAAGAAGTAGAAAAAAGGAATAGGATAAAGAAGATGGGAAAGAAAGTCAACACAAAAAACCTTGTAGGTCTGCTTACACTCGCAGCAGGGATACTGATAATCTGGAAGCCGAACCTCTGGATGTACTTCCTCGGAGGATTCCTCGTAGTAAAAGGTCTTCTTGACCTGCTGGGCTAAGAAAACTGCTCTCCACACCACTAACCTTTATCTTCACTCCGAACCAGGTCTCTCATCCACTAAGAAAACTCTATCGTTCTCTCTTACTCTTACAGCAGAGTCTATCTTAACGCCGTATTTACTGCCTTTCTCCGCTTTTTCAACAGTCTGGTTGTTCAACTGTATCTCTTCTGCCTCAGAAAAGACAGCGCCCGTCTTATTACCGGTGAAAAGAAGTGTCTCTCCTGCACTAAAAGAATGATTCTCCAGCATCACCTCAGCCACACCTATCTTTTTATAAAAGTTGGTCACCCTGCCTATGTACCTCTTTCTCTTCTTTGATCTGGAACCATCAGTACCAGACCACTGATCAACAGGCTCCCCCATGTAAAAGCCCCGAGAGAACCCTCTGTTGTAAACCTCTCTGAAACTCTCTTTTATACTCTTCTTAGCCTCTTCTGACAACTCATCTCTGCCATGCAGTTCAACAGCCCTTCTGTAACCTTCAACCACTCTCTTAACGTAGTCAGCACCTCTCATCCTCCCTTCTATCTTAAAAGAGTCAATGCCTGCGTCCAGAAATCTGTCTATGAAGTCAATAGTGCAGAGGTCTTTCGGACTCATAACATAGTTGCTGTGCAGTTCGTAGTTGAACTCTCCGCTTGAATCCACAACCTCGTAGGAGCGCCTGCAGGGCTGAGTACACTCTCCTCTGTTTGCACTCCTACCCGTGCTGAACTGACTCATGAAACACCTTCCTGAAACAGAAACGCACATCGCACCATGAATAAAGCATTCTATCTCGGCATCCACGCCGTCTTCTTCCACTCTCTTTTTAATACTCTTTACTTGCTCCAGAGAGAGTTCCCTGGCGAGGATGAACCTCTTTACACCTGCTTCTCTGTAGAACTTTAGAGATTCGTAGTTAGCAACAGACG
This sequence comes from uncultured Methanosarcinales archaeon, assembly GCA_964432865.1. Taxonomy (GTDB): domain Archaea; phylum Nanobdellota; class Nanobdellia; order Woesearchaeales; family UBA525; genus CAYSOY01. The sequence goes on along the minus strand of CAYSOY010000020.1, from coordinate 14,750 downwards.
CCTGGGTTGAGAGATGGCACTCGATGCCTTCACGCCGGCAGATACTGATTACTGCTTGGTCCCAGCATATGACCGCGTCAACACCTGCTTCTTTAGCAGACCTGACCAACTCCTCTGCCCGAGGTATTTCTTTGTCATAGACTATTGTGTTGAGAGTCAGGTACCCTTTCATGCTGTTCTCGTGGAGTCTCTTCATAATCTCAGGGAGTTCTTCTTTTTCAAAGTTCTTCGCGCCCTCCCTCATGTTGAGACCGCTCACTCCAAAATACACAGAGTCCGCGCCTGAGTTAACAGCAGATGCAAGCATCTCCCAGTCCCCCACGGGAGCCAGTATCTCTACCATAGGCAGAAACGACTGAACCCTCTTTTTTAAATATTTCTCTCAGAGGTATTAGTGAGATGTATAGTGAGATGTGTTAGTGTCTTCTCAAAAAAAGGTAAACATATTACAAACAACAATTTATAAACAACATAGTAAAATTAACATAGTGTAAAATTCAATCAAAATCCTCTGGTCTTATGAATACCTGTCTGGGCTTGGCAGCGACCCCTCTCTCCTTGTTAATAACCTCCTGGGCGGTCATCTTTGCCTCTCCTATCATCACCAACTCGCCTTTCTTTGTCAAGACAGCTACCTTCTCCTCTCTTTCAAAAGGTGTTTCTAACTGTGTCACACCCGGTATTTTTAAACTTACACCGTTGGAGAGAGACTTGAGAGTCGAGTCAGACACCCATATTTTCGGAAGGTGTTTTATCCCTTCTTCCACAGGCAGAATCAACTCTTTCAGTCTTTTCTCATCTCCGTTGGTGTAGTAGTGGTATGCGTCTTTCAAGTCTTGGAGGGTTACAGAGGTTTCTTCGTGGAAAAGAGAGACTTTTGTTCTTCTCAGGTCAGTCATGTGCGCTCCTGAACCCAAACTTTCTCCTATGTCGTGGCAGAGTTTTCTTATGTAAGTCCCTGCTTCGCATCCCACTTTAAAAAGAAGGTCTTTCTGTTTCTTCTCCAGTACTTCTATGTAGTATATCTCTCTTTCCCTTACTTCTCTTTTCACAGCCGATTTTATAGGCGGGAGTTGTTCTATAACCCCTACAAACTCTTCCTCTATCACTCTTTTCAACCTCGCCTGGTCAATATTTTTGTGGAGGTGCATCAAAGCAACGTACTCCTTCCCAGTATTTAAGAGAGCCTCTACAATCTTTGTGCCTTTGTTGAGAACTACTGGCAAGATACCAGTCACTTTCGGGTCGAGAGTCCCCGTATGCCCGCTCTTCTCAATCCCTAAAATCTCTTGTACAAACGAGGAGATCTGGTGGGAAGTCGGACCTGGTGGTTTGTCTACATTGACTATTCCTTTCTCCAAGAGTTCCTCTACTTCTCTCTTCTCCGAAACGTCTTTGTGGTCAACACTCTTCTCAGAAAGTTCATTCTCCTGTTTTACAAGTAAACTTCTGTTCTCCATCCGTTCTTCAAAAGGCAACTTACCCATCAGTAACTGGAGAAGCACAGGGTATTTATAAAATTATTTAAAAGACATAACTAAGATTTATTCTGTTATTTGTTATTATTAGTTATTTATTATTAGTTATTAAATATTAATTAGTTATAGATATATTATTGTTTATTATTGTTTATTGCATTTTATTGTTGCCTATAACTTTTTATAACCGGTTTCAGACGCTTCGGGGTTGAGTCCGAGTTGGTCGTCGAGATCGCCTGCAACATCGGATATGTTGTCAAAAGTTTTATTCACCTGCTCTCTCACTGCCTCAACCATCTCCTCCAAAGTGTCGAAGCGTAGGTAGTACTTGTGATCGTGCCTTTCAACTATACCTGCCTTCATAAGTTTCTTAATATGATATACTACTGTTCCTCTGCTAAGACTGCACTCCGACGCTATCTTGTCGCTGGTAAGCCCCTCATCTCTTCGCATAGCCTTCACTAACTGGACGAATATCCTGAAACAACTCTTGTCCTTGTCCCTCAGACTGAAGAGACCGAGAGAGCCTCCAAGCCATTGAAGTTTCTGATTCAGACTGTCGAACCTCTCTTTCCTCGTCTTTATTATAGTTATTTTTGTAAACCGCATCACACTTTGTGTATCGCTCTTGATATTTAAAACTTACCGAAAAAAAAACCAAAAATTAGTTCACTAACGTTCACAACTTTCGCTTCAGCAAACTGAACCAAAAGACTTATAAATAAGTTGATATTAGTTCGTTTTCGTTGATTTTAAATCAACAGAATAGTGGTGGAGGTATACCAGATGAAGAAAGAGAAAGAAACAGAGGAAACAGAAGAGAAAGAACAGAAGGAAGAAGAACCAGAAAAAGAGACTGCCACAGAAGAGACGGAAGAAGAGAAAAAAATAGAAGAGCAGAAAAAAAGAATAGAAGAACTTACCCAAGACCTGCAGAGAGTCCAGGCAGAGTTCAAAAACTACAAGAAACAACAAGAAAAAAGAATGAAGAAATTCAAAGAAAAAGCAGATACAGACATCATAAAAAAAATACTACCAATACTCGACAACTTTGAAATAGCACTGAAGACCACCGAAGAAAAAAACTCATTCTACAAAGGAATGGAGATGGTCTACGCACAGTTAAAGAAAATCCTTGAAGAGAAAAAGATAGAAAAAATAGAGACAGAAGGAGAGAAATTTGATCCAAAACTGCACGAAGCAATGATAACAGAAGAGAAAGAAGGCGCCGAAGAAGGAGAGATAATAGAAGAACTCAAGAAAGGATACAAGAAAGAAGAAAGAGTCTTAAGAACAGCAAAAGTAAAAGTAGCAAAGTAATTCAGACTAAATAACTCAAATTAACTCAAACTAAAAAAACTTAACCTACAGAACAGAACACAGAAACAGAAAAAGATGAGACAAAAAAAAGAAAAAAGAACAGGAGGTAGATAAAGATGTCAAAAATAATAGGAATAGACTTGGGAACAACATTCTCAGCAGTATCAGCCATAGAAGGAGGAGACCCTGAGATAATACCTAACTCAGAAGGAGAAAGAACCACACCGTCAGTAGTAACAATAAATGAAGACGGAGAAAGACTGGTAGGAGAAACAGCAAGAAACCAGGCAATAACAGACCCTGAACACACAGTCGCAAGTATAAAAAGGCACATGGGAGAAGACTACACAGTAGAGATAAGAGGAGAAGAATACACGCCTCAAGAGATAAGCGCCATGATTATCCAGAAGTTAAAAAAAGACGCAGAGGAGTACTTCGGAGAAGAAGTAGAGAAAGCAGTAATCACAGTCCCAGCATACTTCGAAGATGCACAGAGGCAGGCAACCAAAGACGCAGGCAAAATCGCAGGGCTCGAAGTACTGAGAATAATCAACGAACCCACAGCAGCGTCGCTCGCCTACGGACTGAACAAAGAAGAAGACCACACCGCGCTCGTATTCGACTTCGGAGGAGGAACATTCGACGTCTCAATCCTCGAAATGGGAGACGGAGTCTTCGAAGTAAAAGCGACCAACGGAGACAACCACCTCGG
>CAYSOY010000020.1:0-11230 GCA_964432865.1 uncultured Methanosarcinales archaeon | reverse complement strand
TCGGAGGAGACGACATAGATCAGATACTCATAGACTGGATGGCTGACGAGTTCGAAAAAGAGCACGACATCGATCTGAGAGAAGACAGGACAAGCAAACAGAGACTGAAAGAAGCAGCAGAGAAAGCCAAGAAAGAACTCTCGAACAAAACAAAGACAAAGATAAACATCCCATTTGTGACAAGCACAGATGACGGACCGCTCAACCTCGAAATGGAGTTGAAGAGGTCGAAGTTTGAAAAGATGATCTCCAAAATTCTTGAAAAACTGAAGATTCCCACAATACAAGCAATAAAAGACGCAGAGATAGACAAGAGCGAACTGGACAAAGTCCTGTTCGTAGGAGGAAGTACAAGAATCCCTGCAGTCCAGAGACTTGTAGAAGAAGTAACCGGAAAGAAAGGAGACAAGTCGGTCAACCCCGACGAAGCAGTCGCCATGGGAGCAGCTATACAGGCAGGAGTTCTTGAAGGAGAAGTGAAAGACGTCCTGCTCCTGGACGTGACACCTCTAAGTCTAGGAATAGAAACCCTCGGTGGAGTCTTTACAAAACTCATAGAGAAGAACACAACAATCCCAACGAAGAAGAGCAAAACATTCTCTACAGCTTCGGACAACCAGACCGCCGTCTCAATACGAGTCTACCAAGGAGAGCGTGCCATGGCAGAAGACAACCAACTGCTGGGACAGTTCGACCTCGTAGGAATACCCCCTGCACCGAGAGGAGTACCCCAGATAGAAGTAACCTTTGACATAGACGCCAACGGCATAGTGAACGTCAGTGCAAAAGACCAGGGAACAGGGAAAGAGCAGAGTATCGAGATAACAGCAACCACCAACCTCTCAGACGAAGAGATAGAAAAGATGAGAGAAGAAGCAGAGAAGTACGAAGAGGAAGACAAGAAGAAGAAAGAGAGAGCAGAGGTTATCAACGAAGCAGAGACCTTTGTCTACACTACGGAGAAGATGTTTGAAGACAGTGAAGGCAAAATACCTGACGAGAAGAAAAAACCGATAGAAGAGGACCTGGAAGAGTTGAAAGAACTTCTCTCAAAAAGCGATGAGGAGAAAGACATAGAAAAAATAAAAGATAAGATGGAAGGGATGAAAGAAGAAGTCCAGAAAGTAACCCAGGAGATGTATCAAAAAGTCGCGCAGGAACAAGCAGGTCAGAAGAAAGCAGGAGCCGGAGCCCAGAAAGGAGAAAAAACCGGCAAAAAAGAAGACGGAACCGTAGAAGCAGAGTACGAAGAGGTAGACGAAGAGAAAGACAAAGATGAGAGCAACGGTGAAGAGAAAGAAGACAAAGAGGAGGAGAAAGAGAAAGAAGATTGAGTTGCTTAACCGGCAGTAACTAACAAAACGGTAAGCCGAGGACACCAAGGAGAAATATGGAAGACCTTAAAAAGGCTTCTTGATTTCCCTGGTTCCAAGATGGACCTCCCTACCAAAGAAGAGTGCGAAGAACTGTTTGAGAAGTACCACGTACCGAAGCACATCCGAAGACACTGCAGAAAGGTCAACAGATTGGCCGTTTTCCTTGCAGAGAAACTCAAAGAGAAAGGAGTAGACATAGATACTGCTCTCACAGACCGCCTCTCTCTGCTCCACGACTTATGGAAAGTTATAACTATAAAAGAGGAAGACCTTAACTACGAAAAGTTCAAAGAAGAACCTGCAGAAAAGGAGAAGAAGAAATGGGCTGAGCTCAGAGAGGTCTATCCGGACAAGCAGGAAACAGAGATAGGATATGAAGAAATGAAAAAGGTGTATCCAGAGTTTGCAGAAGTCATACTCTCCGAAGGAGACCTCACAGTTCTTCCAAGCAGGAAAAGGATAGAGGAGCAGGTGGTCATGTACGCGGACATGAAAATCCTTTCTGAAGAGATAGTCTCTCTCAAAGAGAGAGCGGTATACATAGAAGAGAAGTACATGAAGAAACAGCAGGAGCACGGCATCGACTGGCAGGAAGTAGTAGAAGACCTGTTCAGAATAAAGCAAAAGATTTTTCAAAAACTGGGGTTTTCACCCGAAAAACTACCTGAGAAAATAGAAGAAATTGAGTCGTAGAAGGGTAGAAAACGAAGTCACAGAGGGAAAGATAGAGCATGACAAAAGACTACTATGAGATACTCGGAGTCAGCAGAGACGCCAGCCAGTCAGAGATTAAAAAAGCATACAAGAAACTGGCGAAAAAACACCACCCGGACGTCAGCGACGACCCCGACGCCGAAGAGAGATTTAAAGAGATAAACGAAGCTGCATCTGTACTCGGAGATGAAGAAGAGAGAGCCAAGTACGACCGAATGGGTCACGAGACTTATGAGAAAGGTGGGCGGGGAGCTGAAACTTCTGGATTCGATTTCTCCGGCTTTGAAAAAGGAAGAGGACAAGGCTTTGACTTTGGAGATATTTTCGACGCGTTCTTCGGAGGAGGTTTCTCTCAAAGAAGAGGCAGGAAGAAGAGAAGAGTTCACAGAGGAGAAGACCTCAGGTACGACGTCGAACTGACTCTCAAAGAAGTTGTCGAAGGAGCGGAGAAAAGAATAGAATACAAGAGGAAAGAGTACTGCTCTGAATGCAAAGGAGAAGGCGGAAGTGGTAAGAAAACCTGTCCTAAATGTAACGGGTCGGGAGTACAGAAAGAGTCCAAGAGGACTGCTTTCGGAATATTCCAGACAAGAAGAAGGTGCAGAGAATGCGGAGGGGGAGGGAAAGTTTTTGAAGAGAAGTGTACTACTTGTTCAGCCACGGGTCTTCAGAAGAAAAAGCACACTCTCGACGTTGAGATACCTGCAGGCGTAACAGACAACACAAAACTGAAAATAACCGGCGGGGGAGATGCGGGGAAAAGAAAAGGTCCTTACGGAGACCTCTACCTATTCATCTCGGTGAAAGAACACGAGGTCTTTGAAAGAAGAGGGTCTGACATTTTCATAGAGGTTCCTATAAGTTTTACTCAAGCAGTCTTCGGGGATAAGATAGAGGTACCTACTGTCACAAGTAAGGCGAAGTTGAAGATCCCGGAGGGGACACAGTCCGGCACGGTCTTAAAGATGAAGAACAAAGGCGTGCCAGAACTCCACAGCGACAGGAGAGGAGACCAGTTGGTGAAAGTAAAGGTTAAAACTCCTGAAAAACTCTCTAAAAAAGCGGAGGAGTTACTGAAAGAGTATGACAAAGCGTCGAAAGAGAGTTCAAATCTTGTAAAAGATGTGTTCTCTAAACTCAAGAGAAGTTTTGGGAAGGAAGATGATTAAAGTAATTAAAGAAAAACAGTTCTCTCCATACTTTATATGGTCTCTATATTATAGCCTCTATATACTTCATCCGGTTTCTAAACACACTTCACACCCGTTTGTCCCTACTCAAAAGGAAAAACTATTTAAATAAAGAGTTACTTCTGTATCATACTAAAGACAAAAAGTGTTGTTGAAGACAACCAAAATGATAACGAAAATAAAAAAAGCCACAGGAAAAAAGAAGTTAATAACAATACTCACTGGAATACTCTGCCTCCTAATAGTACTTGCAGGAATTCTTGGGATATACCAGTACAAGATGGGTTTAAACAACACCGCACCGATACTGGGAGATAACTCAATAGAAGGAGAAATCGTAAAGAACAAAACCTCAAAGAGAACACCGTCTGCAGATGAAGTATACGAAGAGAAAGACTACAAAGTAGGAAAAAGAATAGATGACGTCTTCACAGTCAACGCAACCGAAGGAGACCTCATCCAACTGAAGCCGAAAGCCTACGACCCAGATGGAGACAAACTCACCTACACCTTCGGAACGCCATTCGACGAAAGAGGAAGATGGCTGACCCACATAGGAGACGAAGGAAGATACGTTGTGGCTGTCAACGCAAGCGACGGAGAAACAACCACCTCTGAAAAAGTACTTGTTGTAGTGAAAAGAGCCAACAGACCGCCCGTGATAGACTGCCCTGATGATGAACTCCGTTTTAAAGAAGGGGAGAAAGTGGACCTGAACTGCAGAGTTGCAGACGAAGAGAACGACCCGATAGACTTCACAGTAGACGGGTGGAAAGAAAATCTGAAATTCAGAACTGGCTACGGAGAGGCAGGGGAGCACAGAATCTTCCTGAAAGCAGAAACCCCGCAACACAAAGTCACGAAGTACCTCAACGTCACAGTAGAAAACATAAACCGAGCGCCCGTGTTCAAAGAATCCTATCCAAACAGCATTGTAGGAGTAGAGACGGACATAATCAAACTCCCTACAGAGAACATCTACGACCCGGACAAAGACCCTGTCTCCACAGAGTTCTCCCACCCATTCAACAAAGAAGGAGTCTGGAGGACGGAGAAAGGAGACGCTGGTGTTAGAAAAGTCTCAGTAGTCGCAAGCGACGGAAAAGAGTCTTCAAAGAAAGAAGTGACAGTAAAGATAGAGAGACTCAACACAAAACCCGTGATAGAAAGCATACCGTCTATAGAAGTACACGAAGGAGAGAAGATAGTCCTGCCTGTAGAAGTAAAAGACAAAGAGGGAGACAACGTAAAAGTAGATGTCACAGGCTTTATGAACTCCACCGAGTATCAGACCGGCTACGACGACGCAGGAGAGTACACAGCGACTATAACCGCTACTGACGGGGACCTCACAAGCAAAGAAGTAGTCTCGATAACAGTACTGGATAAAAACAGACCGCCTGTTTTTGTAACACCTGGCTGAATTCTAAAGATAGTGATATTCAAAAGAAAGAAACAGAAGATTAAAGAAAAGAGTCTCAGAAGTAAAAAGTATCAGAAGTCTCCAAGACCTTTCTGCTCCGCACCACCCTCGTTCTCAACATCCTCAACTGTCAACTCGCCGTAGACTCCGTCGTACCCCGGGCGTATGTGATACTCTCCCTTTCGGAAAGCAATTACTGCGGACGCAACGCCTTCATCGGAGTGGCGCTTTATCTCTTCGTAAGACGCCTCAATAAGTATCTCGAACTCGTTCTCGAAGTGATCAAGCAGATTCCAATAAATGTCCCAGACTGTCTTGGTGTTCTTGCCCACATCCTTGACAAAACTTATTACCTCGTGGAGAGGGAGCAGTTTGTAAAAACTCTGGCTTGTGTCGTCAGGTGAGGGAAGAGGTGCATCACTCAACTCCTCTACTCTATGCTGCACCCCAATAGTAAGTTTTTTCTCGCAGGCAGGACAGATGTTATCCTTCTCCTCTGACTCGGAAGGGGTCATAGAGACATCGCACTTCCGATGTCCGTCTTCGTGATACTTCCCGTACTCGGGAGGGATCTCTATCGTCCCGGCAAACCCTTCCCCTGTCCTTATAGATCTCAACAAGTTCTCATAAGTCAAGTCTTCTAAGTCGAACAAGGTTACTTCCCTGCCCATTCTCCACGGCCAATAACTGTGGAGGTCTGAGAAACTGACGTACCGCACGTCATTCAGCATCTTCAAGGAGTCATTCATCTCCACGTCGGAACTTATTCCCGTCTCAATGGCGTTTATCTCCTGAGAAGCCTCTTTGAAACAGTCCCTTAAAGTGTCGAAGCCGGACTTACTTCCGAAAAGAGAGAACCACGGAGTCCAGATGTGGGCGGGGATCACCTCTATATCCCTGTGTATCTCCTTCATCTCTTTGAGAAAACGCCACGCCGGTATGTTGAATATAGGTCTTCCATCGTAGTCGACTCTTCCGTGCTCTTTCAGATAAGCAGTTATCTCATCAACAACTTCAAAAGATGGGGCGAGGACTACTAAGTGTATTTTTCTTCCTCTCCCTTGTGTGTATATGAGAGATATCTCTGTCTGCAGAACAAAAGGAAAACCGTCTTCAGTATAGAATATTCCTCCGTCCTGATCCACCAGTTCTTCATTCAGTTCTTCATACCATTCCGGATGGGTAAAGTCGCCTGTTCCAAGAAGGTCAACTCCTTTTGTCCTAGCCCACTTTGCCAGTTTCGGTATAGTTATTTTGTCACTGCATCCTTGTGCAAATCTTGAGTGGACGTGCAGGTCAGCAAATATCATAAAATAACCCCTCAATTTATCAATCTACTCTACCAATCTACCATAGCAATCTAATCTAATAATCTAACAATCTAATCTAATAAACCTAATCTACTCAATCCCCTCGCTCGCTATCAAAAAACGTAATCCAGGTCTTCCTGGTCAATATCATCGTACTCTTTCATAGAGCGCGGAACTTTATAATACCCTCCTTTCATGAACTGGTAGGCTTTCACAGAGGAGTCTGCGTAAGTTCTGAAACCTTTCTCTCTTGCCTCTTTACAGAAGATATAGTCTTCTCCCAGCCTGAGCGAGTGCTTCTTAAACTCTACTTCTTCCAACACCTCTCTTTTTACCAGGGAGCACCCGAGTTCACAGCCGTAAACCTCGCCGACTCTGCTGGGAACAACCTGTTTGACAGGAACCCGCGTGGCTGCTCCTTCTTGCTCCTCTGAAAGCCCTCTGAGGTTCGGAGAGAGCAGTTTCTTGCCGTTGAAGTCCTGCACTCCGAGGAAAACCCCTGTTGCTATGGGTTTGTCCATAACCAGCAGTTTCACCATGGTATCAAAAGGTGGTAAGACTGTCCCTTTCAGAAAGAACAGGTGGGTCTCCTCTCTTTCAAGAAAATCCTCTTTCATCTGGCTCCTGACCTTTACGTGAAGGTCTCTGCTTAAGTCCTCACCCTCTTCTCGCAGGCGCTTTACTTCGTAACCCTCACTCTTCAGAGGCTTTGTGAACTCTTCGTTGTTTGAAATGTCGTAGAACACCGGGTTGAACTTCTTGAAGTAGGAGTTTGACAGAAACTCTTCGGCGATACCTGGCTGTTTCTCTATCTCCGGCAGTATGAGTACGCAGACCATTACGTTTGAGTTTTCAAAAAGGTTCTTCTTGCCTTCCTTCACGTCCTCCACGTCTTCAGTCGGGGTCTCAAGGTCTGACTTCTCCACTCCCTTCTCCCCGATATCGATGTTCGGTCTCGGCATATCTAATAGAGGTCTTAGTTTAAATATATAAACTTTTTGCTGTTCCTCATAGAAAAACATATTTAAAGAAGAAAACATTCCTAACAGAACATGAAACTCCAGGCGTTACAGATGAAGAACATAAGGTCTTACAAAGAAGAGACCGTCCGCTTCACAGAAGGAATGACTCTGTTCTCAGGCGACATAGGAAGCGGGAAGAGTACTATCCTCCTAAGCATAGAGTTCGCCCTCTTCGGGATAATGAGAGGGACTCTGTCAGGCTCGGAACTCTTGAGACACGGAGCCGGTGAAGGAAGTGTCGACCTCGAATTCAAAGTCAACAACAAGAACGTAAAAGTCAGAAGGAGACTGAAGAAGACCAGTCGAGGGGTACAACAAGGGACAGGACATATAGTCATCGATGGGAAGAAGGTCGATGGAACCGCCACGGAACTCAAATCCCGCATTCTAAACCTGCTCAACTACCCCTCCAGCCTCGTCTCAAAAGGCAAATCTCTCATCTACAGATACACGGTCTACACACCGCAAGAAGACCTCAAAAGAATAATTTTTGAAGACGCCGAGAGCAGAATAGACACGCTGAGGAAGATATTCAGAATTGACAAATACAAGAAAGCCAGCGAGAACTCAAAGACGTACAGCAGAGAGGTAAGGAAAGAGATAAGCAGACTGGAGGGAAAAACAGAAGACATAGAAGAACTCAAGGAAGAAAAGAAAAAGAAAAAAGAGAGAATAGAGGAGATAAAAGAAGAGTACGAAAGTATTAAAAAAAGAATAGAGAGCGTTGAAGAGGTCGTTGAAGAACTGGACGAGAACCTCAAAGAGTACAGAAAACTGAAGTTCAAGAAAGAGTCACTTCAGAAAAAAAGAGAGAACCTAAAAAGAGAGATAAAAGAAGTGAAGAACAGAATTAAGAAGAACAAAGAAGAACAAGAAGATTTGAAAAAGAAAGTCTCCAAGACCGAAGAGAAACTTAAAAAACAGAAGTTGAGCAAAGAAGATATAAAAAAGAGAAAGACAAAAATAGAAAAGAACCTCAACAGCGTGGAGAAAATAATCTCTAAAAAACACTCCAAAAAAGGAGACATACAAGGCAAGATAAAACGCTCAAAGAAGTTGATAGAGAAAATTTCAGACCTGGACAAATGCCCCAAGTGCAAACAGAAAGTCGGAGAGACTCACAAAGAAAGAATAGAGGAAGAAGAAGGGGAGAAGATAGAGAAGTGGAAAGAAAAACTCGAAGAGATAAACAAAGCCATAGAGAAGAGCAGAAAGAAGAAAGAAGGGCTGAAGGAGCAGAAGAAAGAAGTAGAGAGCAGGAAACAAGAGTTGAAGATAAACCGTGAAAAAAAGAAGAATCTTCAGGAGAAAAAGAAGAAAATAAAGAGTATAGAAGAGGCAAAAGAAGAACTTGAAGAAAAAATAGAAGAGAAGAAAGAAGAGTTGTCTGAAACAACCAAGAAACTCTCCGATCTCAAAGATATTCCCGAAGAGGAGTTCAAGAAGAAAGAAAAAACCCTGAAGAAAAAAAGAAACTCGCTGAAAAAACTGAACAGCAGAGAAGCTTCAAAGAAAAAAGAGAAAGAACTCGAGAAGAAAAATCTGAAGAAAATAAAAAAGAAAATCAAGGAAAAAGAAGACCTTAAAAAAGAACTAAAAACAAAGAGAAAGATGGAGACGTGGATCTCCAAACAGTTCCAGAAAACAGCAGACCTCATCGAAAAACAAGTAATGATGAGCATCTACCAAGAGTTCAACAACTACTTCAAAAAATGGTTCAACATGCTCATAGAAGAGGACAACATGAGCGTTAAATTGGATGAGAGATTCGAACCCGTAGTACAGCAAGACGGATACAAGACGTCCACGAAGAACCTCTCCGGAGGGGAGAAGACCTCAATCGCTCTTGCATACCGACTCTCAATGAACAAAGTCATCAACGATTACGTCGGCGAAATAAACACAAAAGACATTCTTATACTCGACGAGCCCACAGACGGCTTCTCAAACGACCAGTTGGATAACGTCAGAGATGTTCTGAAGGAACTGCACCTCAACCAGATAATAATAGTCAGCCACGAACAGAAAATGGAGAGTTACGTGGACGATATAGTTCACGTTGTCAAAGAACAGCACAAAAGTAGAGTAGAAGAAGTCTCTTAAGATTCAAAAAAAAAAATTCTGGACCAATTCACGAAGTTGTTTCAGCCGTACCTTGTAAAAAAAGATAATAGCCCCGCGCGGGTTCGAACCGCGGTCCCCGGATATCTCCAGTCGTCCCAGAGGAGGACATCACGTGTGCTTCCAAAGTCCGAGATGATTGTCCACTACACTACGGGGCTGTGAACAAAAAAAACTGTCTGAGCCGTGTTTTTAAGGACATAGTTCTTCAGGACACAAGTAGAAAAGGGAGATGGGTTTTATAAAATTAACTAAAAAAAGAAAACTTGCAGAACCTTTCCTTTTTCTATTATCAAGAACTCTATTCCTCAACTTTGCTCAGGCACTCCTTGTAGAAACCCTCAGACCGTGTCTTATTGCACAGTGTTTTGTTGCCTGAATGGATAGCGAGGTTCAAGTAGCAGACAGCTCTCTGACCCGACTCTTCTATCAAACCACAACCTCTTTCAGACTCTGCGCTTATGCTGGTCTTCAAGAGGCATATATCTTTCTTGGAAGAGTTCTCTTGGATCTCCAGGCACGGCTTGATCTTATTAACTTTCTCAGCCAAGTCTCGAAGACAACTATTCTTGTAGGAGAGGTCTTCGTCGCTCATCTCATTACAAAGTCTCCACTTATTCTTCTTTCTTGCAATCCTGTTGTAGCACTCGCTTCTTGGAACACTACCGTTCAGAGAGGAACAGACCTCGGTGTTGTTGAGTTTTACCGCTAGGTCTTTCATACAGAACTCTTTCGACTTCGTATTAGTTATTTCACTGCAGACAGAAGATTCGCCGGTCTTTACAGCTATGTCTGTATAACACCACGTCCGCATATCCTCATTAAAGAGTATTTTCTCGCAGAGTTCCGAGTTGTTCGTGCTTTTTGCCTTCTCTACTATACAAAGGTTTCTTCCTTTCTCCGGGCAGTAAGGAGTGGAGAACCAGACTATTATAGATATTGCTATTACCAGAAGAATAATCGCTGTTACCGAGTAAGGGGTCTTAAGAATACTATCTGAAACACTCTTCTTCTCTCCACGTGTTCTATCATCTGACGCCATTTTGGAATCCCTCTTTACTCTCTTCACCTGTCTTTTTCAGCCTTACACCCAGGAGATCCGACACATCCGACATATAAAGCATCCGAACAACACCTCCTGAGCGTATAGAAGACTGGAGTAACAGTTAAGTTTTATATATTTTTTGTTTTTCTGTCAAGTAGAAGAATTAAGAAGCATATGAGTGTAAATAGAGTGAAAAAAATAAAAGTATTAAAAAAAGAGAAATAAAAAATTAAAGAGTTCTACTCTGACTTTCTTGTATCAGTCTCAGCAGATAAACTCTTTTGTCTTGTCGTAGCCAGGAGAGTCTATCTCTATCTGGTTGACGTTCTTCATACCTTCTGAGCCTGTTCCTCTGTTCAACTTCACAGGGTATAGTGTGCACGTCGTGGTCTCTCCTGGTTCGAGTTTTACAGTTCCACCGCAGTTCTCAGAGAACTCTTCGTTCGGTCCGAACATGACCTCCCTTGTATCCGGGTGGTACTGCTTTTTACCACTGTTAGCTTCGTAGTTGTTTATGAATATTTTTACAGCGCTAAGACCCTTCGGTGCAGGGAACGGCACGTTCTGGTTCAACTGCCAGGTGGAGTCGCCTTTGTTCTTTATTGTAAAAGTCAGTTTCTTTTCTTCCTTGTCACAGTTCAGACTTGTAATATCTGACTTCACTTCCTGTGACTCCTCGCCTTTAAAGACGTCTGTTTCATCGTCCAAGAACTCTTTCTCTTCTCCGGCTTCTTCAGGAGCGGTCGTTGTGTCTTCTCCTGTTTCACTGGTTTCATCCTGCGCCTCTTCTTCTGTCTCTTGATCTTGGTCTTGTTGCTGGTCTTGTTGCTGATCCACACCTTCATCTGTATCTCCTGTGTCTGTATCTGGCGGTGTGGTTTTCTGTCCGCACGCAGCTATCGTTAGTAGAACTACTACTGCTAATATAACAAGTAATTTTTTCTTCATTTTTATCATCCCCTCCAATACTTTATCTGTTCTTTATCTGTTAATTGGAAATTTAAAAAATAAGATTATTTATAAATGTTG
>CAYSOY010000019.1:15570-18153 GCA_964432865.1 uncultured Methanosarcinales archaeon | reverse complement strand
TACTTGTTTATCACTATCTCGGCGCTTATGGAAGGTGCTAAGAGTACAACTGTTAAGAGAAAGAGCATAACTGCTGTTAGAGATAGTTGGGCGGGGTCCATTCCGAGTAGTGAGAAAGAGTTGTTGGAAGTATGAGTGTTCTTCTGTTCCATTTCTTCAGAGAGGCTTTTATTCTTCTCATCTCTGTTTTTATGGAAGACTCCGCTCTCTTTTTCTTTTCTTCCTCTGTTTTTTCTTTTTTCTGCCATTCTAAACATCCTTTTTACTTGATTTTCCGTATTTTTTTGGATTCTAAATTTATTCTAATAGTATCTTTCAAAGTCTTCTTCATCTCCAAAGACTATCTCTTCTTCGTAAACATTGCTCTCTTCGCCATCATCTTCTGATTCGCCACCGCTCTTCTCTTCCCTGTGTTTCTCATCTTCTTCGTCTTTTTTTATGTTCATTATCTTCAGGTACGAGATTATCATCGCAGCGACTATTAGAGCCAGAACCACCAGTATTACTCCTATCTCTATTGACCTTCTGATTATCTCTTCTGTTTTTTTAGAGACAGGCTTGATTATGTTTACTGAGAGAGGGATGTTTTTCTGGTCTCCTCCCTGACTTATCATGAAGTTTACCTCTTGGTTTCCAAGAGGGGCGTTCTCTTCTGTCTGGATGTACAGGGAGATCTGCTCGGTCTCGCCGGAGGGGATTGACAGTTCCGTGGTGGGGTCTATTCTGTAGGAGCCTATGTGATTTATGTTCTGCATGGCCAACTGGTAAGTCTTAGCTTCGTTGTTGAAGTTTGTTATTTTTACAGGGATCATAGTGTCCTCTCCCACGTGGAGGTCTTTCTGGGTGAAGAGTTCTACTCTGGTCTGGTCGAGGGTTCTGTTCTCTCCGCACTTCTCTCCTTTTTTCTGGACTGTAATGCTCTGCCTCTTTTTCTGGGATAATTTGACCAAGCCGTCGCTGTATTCTGTTTCCACGTTCAGATGGTATTCTTTTGGCTCTGTGCAGTGCGGGATTCTTATGACGAACTCGGCGTTTTTTGAAGACTTAGGGCTGATGGTTTCGAACTCGGTCGAGGTATCTACTTCCAACCCTTTGTTTCTCACGCTTAGTTCAACATCTCTTTTCTGTTTCTTCTCCTGGTTTGTCAACAGCACTTTCAGAGTGAAGTATTCTCCTCCTTCAAGCACGGTAGTGGGGTCTGCGTCTATTGATTTTATAAGGAAGTCGCACGCGTCTCCTCTCTGGTTTCTGTTGGAGTCAAGTTGTTGGGAGTTGGGCGTTTCTGGACAGTTGTCTTCTGTGTCCGGTACTCCGTCGCAGTCGGTGTCTGCTTGTTGACCGAAGTTTGTTTTTATTTCGCATCCTGAGTTGACTGCAGAGACGTTTCTGCTGAGAGAAGTGACTGCCAGTAACAGAACAGCGATTATTCCTACTGCCACGAAGGCGTGTTTTAACACTTCAGTACTGTATGCTTTATTCTCTGAGGGTTCTTCTTCTGTTACTCTCTCCTCTGCTCTGCTATAGGTTCTTTTGTTCATTGTTCTCGACCGTTGTTCTTTTTCGACATTGAACTTTTTTCTTCTTTAACTTCTTCGCCTGGTTTTAGTCGCCTGTGCAGGCGGTGTTAATACAGTTTTTAGGGGTGTATGCTATTGGAATGCTCTATTTGCACTCAATTGGTATTCATCTCTCATATATAAACATTTTGGTTTTAACTATTCTAAAGTAGTTAGTTATCCTCGTTTGTTTCATCCTGGTTCTTACTGGATAAGCCCATGCTCTCCATCCAGGACTTGAACCTTTCGAAATCAAACTTTGTAAAGACCAGACCTATACCTGCCAGCAGTATCAGCAGTAGGAGAAGAACGGCTGTAAAGTAAGCAGTTGAGGTGAAAACCTCTCCACTGCTCTTCCTATCTCCTTTCAGAGACTTTATATCCGCTGTCAGGAACTTCTGATTGATATCTCTGTCTGACTGGACTGAGAAGGTGAAAGTGTGCTCGCCTACTACCTCTTCCCCTTCGTCAGCGTGGATAACCAACTCTCCGGTCTTTACCTCGCCAGGTTCAAGAACCACTACTGAGCCGGTAGTTACCTCGTAACTGCCCCACTCCTCGATGCCTTTGACTTTAAGAGTGTAAGATTTTCCTCTGAGTTCATAATTGGTTATCTTGAACGGGTAAGAGGACTTTCCTCCGAGAGTTAGGTCGTGCATCTTCACTATGTCCACTACCGTAGTATCGCTGACAGGACCTTTACTGCAGGTCTTGCTCTGTTTCACTTCCAACAAAGCAGTAGTTCTAAAGACCTCTTCCTTACCGTCGCCTGTAGGGGCGCTTACTTTTACCAGGGCGTCGTACTCCTTCTCGTCGGCGCACGGAGGGACTCTCATCTTGGTCTCTGAGATTACTCCTTCTCCCGGCTCTACAGCATCCACGTAGTCTACTTTTCTCAGATTGAGTTCGGGGACTTCCACAGTGACCTTCACGTTTCTCACAGAGTAGTCCCTGTTGTTTATCAGCCTTACTTTGGAAAAGACCGGTCTTCCGTCAAGAGTCGTGGAGGGTTCGAACCACGCGTTGA